>CAYIYO010000019.1:0-31780 GCA_964367715.1 uncultured bacterium | reverse complement strand
CCGCGGGAGCTTTCACGCGGCCCAAAAATCAAATTTTGAACCACGAACGGTATATTCTTTCAATTTTTGCTACCAATTTTATAACGAGGAGCAGTTGAAATTTTGAATTCACTTGTGTATAAATCAAAATTTCAGCTGCTCCTCGGTATAGTAAATCACCTCAACTGAAAAGGAACGACAATGAAAAAATTACTTTTATTATGTGCGATTGCCGCAACCGCTACGATGGGATATGTTAGCGCTAGTTATGCTGACGATAGGGATCCAAACAGCCTCAACATCGAATACCTTTACTGGAAAGCAGAACAATCTGGTATTACATATGGCGTTTCTCCCGATGCACTAACCCTCACTCCTCCTGCACCCAACACGACCGTCTTAAGACAAAATTTTGGATGGAATTCAGGCTTTAGATTAGGTGCTGCACACGAATTTGCTTGCACAGATTTTGATCTTTCTCTTCAATGGACGCGTTTCAACGACAACCGGACAACAACTCCTAGAGAAGAAGTGATCATCGCAACGGAGCTTCTTGGAGTACTCAACGACGTGATTGTTGGAGGAACACTCAATGGCGGCGTCATAAGTAGCCAATGGAAACTCGATTTCAACATGTTCGATCTTAATCTCGGTTCGACACTCATTCGTAATCCTTACTACAGCATCAACTCTTATATCGGTGTTAAGGGAGGATGGGTCAATCAAAAGCAAAAAATTACTTACACAAATTTCATCAACACGACAACAGCAGAAACAGTTACTGCACAAGTTGACGAAACAAACAAATTCTATGGCATAGGACCAAAACTTGGCGTTGCAATGCGCTACACAATTGGAAGCGGCTTCCATTTCATTGGAGACTTCGCTGCTGCTATCCTTTACGGAAATTCAAAAAATCCGGTGACGCAAAATGTCGAACAGCCAACAGGAACATTACTTGCCGACTCAACAATAAGCTTTCAGCACAACAGAATGCAGCCAACAACGCAAATGAAGCTCGGTTTAGACTGGGAACAAAATTTCTTTACTTGCTATGATATTAAAATTGGCATCTGCTACGAAATGCAGTATTTCTGGAACACATGGAGAAATCAAAACTCCTACATCCAAGATATCTACGTGACTGATGCAGGCTATAGCGACTTATTCCTCCAAGGAGTGACCGTTCAAGCTTCAATAGGATTCTAATCATTCATGCATCGGAAGAACATTCTTCCGATGCTTTTACCCACAGATCTCTTCTCATGCAGTGCACTCCCATCGGTACCTTTCATGGATACCAATCAGAAAAATACATGGCTCCCAAACAATCCCCTCTGGCTGTCGAGCAAACCGGATTAATCGTCTTACATCCTCATCAAAATTTTGAACAAGCAGTGGATGATCTTCAAGGATTCGAACGTATCTGGCTTCTTTATTGGTTTGACCGCAACGCCCATTGGAAACCGAAAGTGCTGACTCCACGCGGAGGACAGAAGCGGGGAGTATTTTCCACTCGCTCCCCTCACCGGCCCAACCCCATCGGACTTTCATGCGTTCCTCTACTTGAAATCAAAGGAAGAAAAATTTTTATTGGTCCAAGTGATTTGTTGGAAGGAACACCAATCCTCGACATCAAACCTTACATCAATTATGCCGATGCCTTTCCTGGCAGCAAGCAAGGATGGTTAGAAGAAAAAATGGCGACACCACAGTATTCGATTGAATGGACAGAGTTAAGTCGAAATCAGGCACAGTTTATTGGACAACATGGCAATTTGGATCTGGTTAATCCCATCGAATTGCGCCTATCAGATAATCCCTTCCCCTTTCCTAATCATCGCATCAAAAAAATGGGAAATGGCCACTATGAGCTGTCGTTGAAAACGTGGCGCATTGACTATCGTGTGGTAGAGCAACAGATTACAATCGAATGCATCCGTTCTGGATACCACAAAGAAATTCTAGAAGGAAGACGATCGTCACGTTGGGATGACGTTCCCCTCCATATCGCCTTTCAGCAACTATTTGGCGCCCATTAACTCTCATTTTTACCACAAAGAACACAGAGAAAATCGATAACATTTAATTGTCGAAAATCTTTGATTATACACAAGTGAAATCAAGAATCGGTTTTTAAGCGATGTGAAAGCTCCCGCGATTGACCGATCGAAAGTCGTTTAATATTAATAATATGAACCGACTTTCGATCGGTCAATCCCGGGGCTTTGACATGCTCAAAAAGCCAATTTTTGAATTCACTTGTGTATAGCTCTGTGTTCTCTGTGGTGCAAAAAACAATCCAACACTACTTTTTATCGAGAGGACAACGGTTGATTCCGAGTATCTGATACAAGACACACCAGCTCGCGAATGCTTCATACAAAACAAAGATGCCTATCGCAAGAGCAATCCAGCTCCACGCAACAAACGCATACACCAAAAGAAGAAATGCAGTGCAAAAGCGAATCACTCTTCCTGTGTTATCAATATTTTTTTCCATATTTTTCTCCTTATCATTAATTGCAAACTGCGATTGTATCCGCCTCTACCACCCAGCCACCACCAAGCGCGCTGTACAATTTCACCACCGCAGCGAAACTATCGGACTGCGCTTGGACAAGGTCGAGCTGTGCATTAAAAAGGGAACGTTCGGCATCCAACACATTTAAATAATCTATTTCCCCTTCATTATAACGCAATTGCGCCAAATGAAGGTAGTCGCTCAACACAGAAACCTGTCTTTGGTGCTCATGCACCAATTCTCGATTTTTCTTATAAGAGATGAGGCTATCATTCACTTCGCGGAAGGCATTCAAAATTGTCTGTCGATAAGAGAATAGCGCTTGGTCTCTCTGCGCTTTTCTTCCCTCTAATTCAAAATAAATTCTGCCCGCATCAAACAATGTTTGAACGGCAGTAAAGCCGTATTGCCACATTTCTGCCGGAGAGGTCAGTAATTGACTCAGCTGCACGCTCTGATTCCCATAGAGTGCAGTCAAATTAATCTGAGGAAAAAATAAGGCTCTCGCCTCGGTCACGCGGGCATCCGCAGCAATGATGGCATCTTCCGCCTGAACAATGTCCGGACGCCGTGTCAGGAGTTCCGAAGGGATCCCCGCAGGAATCGTGAGCGGGTATTGAAACGATTCGATCGGATTGCCCCTTTCGATCGCATGCGGATTTTCCCCTAAGAGAACGCTCAACAAATTTTCTTGGATAGGAATTTCGCGCTCAAATTGGATGACGCGAATTGCCGCGACTTCGACTTCGGACTCTGCCTGTTTGACTTCTATTTCAGAAGTTTCTCCGAGTTCAAAACGGTCTTGTGCGAGACGTAAGGATTCCATTCTCGACTGTAAGGTATTTCTTGAAATCATGAGCTGGGAATCCAATTGACGCAACCGAATGTAACCGTTGGCTACTCCCGTGACAACCGTGATGACGACACCGCGGCGCGCTTCAATCTGTCCTAGCAGATCGGCATATGCAGCTGCTGTTGCACTCCAAATTCTTCCCCAGACATCAAGCTCCCACGCAAGGTTGAAAAAAACTTGGTAGTCATTAATAACGCTATAGATATTAGAAGGAATAACCGAAGGGAAAGCGGTTGAATATTGCGTGCGATTGAAGCTGGCATTGCCTGTGATCGTAGGAAACAGCGCCGAATTCGTGACTCCTAGTCGCGCATAATATTCAGAGACGCGGCTGATCGCGACCTGTAGGTCTTGATTGTTTGTTAAGGCGCGCATAATGAGGTCGTCAAGGACAGGATCCTGAAATTGCTCCCACCAGTCTCGATTACACAACGTATCTGCTTCATCGGCCGCAACGCGCCACTCTTCGGGAGTATTCACACATTGAGGCTCATAATGGGGTCGCATGCAACTTACCAACAATAATAGAGCCAATAACCATAATCTACTCATGGTCCTGCTCCTGCTTTTCCCTTTTTCTTTCCGTGAATCCAAGGATAAGACGGAAAAATAGCGGAACGAAAAATATCGCCATGAATGTGGCAGCGAGCATGCCCCCCAACACACCCATACCGACAGAATGCCGGCTATTTGCTCCCGCTCCGGTGCTAAGGACTAGAGGAACTACCCCAAAAATAAATGTCAGAGATGTCATCATAATCGCACGAAAACGGAGTTTTCCTGCTGCAATGGCCGCTTCAATAAAGCTCATTCCCTCTTCGTATTTAATCATCGCAAATTCGACGATCAAGATCGCATTTTTTGCGGCTAGCGCAATGATGGTGATGAGTCCAATCTGAAAATAGACGTCATTGTTCATTCGCATCAACCAGATCGCAATGAAAGATCCAAAAATTCCAAAAGGAACCGCCATCACAATCGCTAGAGGAAGGGTCCACCGTTCATATAAAGCGGACAAGATAAGAAATACCATCAAGAGTCCTGCGACCATCATTTTGGAGGACGTTCCTCCTGTCGCTTTTTCTTGATAGGACTCTCCCCCCCATGAATAGGTCATCTCTGGAGGAAGGACTTCTTTAGCAATCTCTTCCATCAGCGCTAGTGCCTGGCCCGAGCTGTATCCTGGAGCCGCGCTACCATTAATTTTGGCGGCGGGAAATCCATTAAAACGACTAATGAGGTTGGGACCCGACGAGTTTTTTAGCGTGACAAGAGAGCTTAAAGGGATCATTTTTTGGTCTTTCGATCGCACATAGATTTGACTAATGTCTTCCGGAGTTCCCCTCAAGCGTGGCTGTGCCATGATCATCACGCGGTAGACGCGTCCAAATTTATTAAAATTATTTACATAATAGGATCCAAAAAGGCTTTGTAAACTGCCATAGATTTCGTTAATTGGGACACCGAGAGAACGTGCTTTGGCGCGATCAAGATCAACATACAATTGCTCTGCATTGGCATTAATTGTCGAACTCACCCCTGCCAATTCTTTTTTTTCTTGTGTTTTAGCAATGAATTGACGCGTCACTTTTTCTAATGTTGCATAGTCTCCATCGCCCCGATTTTCGATCCAAAATTCAAATCCACCCACAGTGCCGAGGCCTTGAATTGCCGGTGGATTAAACAGAAGGATATTTGCTTGAGGGATTGCTCGATAGTGTTTTCCTAATTGTCCTTCGACAGCATCGGCATGTTCGTCTGCTTGTTTTCGTTCATCCCACTGCTTGAGGACCAAAAAATTCGTCGATTGGTTGGTGCGATTCAAACCATCCATAAAGCTGTATCCGGCGAGCTCAACAAATTTGTCCATGGCCGGATTTTCTAACCCTATTTTTTCTGTTTGTTCGGAGACCGCTTCTGTACGATTTAGGCTTGATCCTTCCGGCATATTGACGACGCCAATGAGATAGCCTTGGTCTTCATTAGGAATAAAGGCGGTAGGAACCGTCTGAAAAAGGGAGAATGTCACTAAGCACACAACAACAAATGCTCCAATACCATGGAATGGACGCGTAATAAGCCAGCGTGCTCCTTTTACATACGCATCGGTCAATCCTCCAAATCCTCTATCGAATAGTCTTGAAAATGTGGAGGTCGACTCCCGGGGTTTAATCAATAATGCCGAGAGCGCGGGACTCAGGGTCAGCGCGACAATTCCTGAAATGATGACAGAAATCGAGATTGTTAACGCAAACTGTTTATACAGCTGCCCTGCAATTCCTCCCAAAAATGCGACAGGAATAAACACAGAACATAAAACAAGCACAATCGCAATGATCGGTCCCGTCACCTCTGCCATGGCTTGATAGGCCGCTTCGGTTGCCGATTTTTTCATTATCCGCATATTGTGTTCGACATTCTCAATCACGACAATCGCATCATCAACCACGATTCCAATCGCTAACACCATCGCAAAAAGGGTCAAGCTATTGATGGAAAGACCGATCAATAGCATGCCTCCAAACGCGCCGACAATCGAAATCACCATCGCAATCAAAGGAATAATCGTCAGGCGAATATTCTGTAAAAACACAAAGACGACAAGAGCGACAAGGCATGCTGCTTCAAAAATTGTTTTGATTACTTCTGTAATCGACACTTTGACAAAAAGAGTGGTGTCATATGGAATGCTATATTCGATTCCTACAGGAAAGCGTTTACTGATGTGCTCCATTTTCATCTTAATCTCATCCGCAACACTTAACGCATTTGCGCCAAACTGCTGAAAGACGGCAATCATAATCGTCGGACGTCCATTTACTTTTCCGACCACATCATAATCTTGTGCTCCCAATGTAGTGTATCCCACATCTTTGACTTGAACAATCGATCCATCGGTGCTCGCTTTAAGGATGATCTCATCAAACTCTTTAGGTGTATTCAGTCGTCCGACACTCGTAATAGAAATCGTGAGCTCGACTGGACCATCCGTCGGCGCCTCTCCTAGCCGGCCGACAGAATATTCCGAATTCTGATCTTGGATCGCCATCGCCACATCCGGAGCGGTCAATCCATACTTTACTAGTAGTGCAGGATCCAACCAAATGCGCATCGCATAGGTGCGATCATTAATGATCGTCACATTGCTGACTCCAGGCGTCCGCTGCAGCTCATCTACAATGTTCACCGTGGCATAATTGCTAAGAAAAATCTCATCGTAGCGATTGTCTGGAGACTGTATGGCTGCAAGCAATAAAATTGCCGGAGTCTGCTTTAAAATGGTGACTCCCCCTTTCTGCACTTGGTCCGGCAACAGGGGCATGGCGATATTGGCTTGGTTCTGAACATCGATCAGCGCATTTTCGATATTGCTGCCAATGTCAAAAAATATATTTAAATTATAATTACCCGTCGACGAACAGCTGGAATACATGTAAATCATATTCTCGACGCCATTAATCTGCTGCTCCAAAGGTGCCGCAACGGAACGCGCAACAATATCCGCACTAGCACCGGGATAGGCGGTCTGTACGTTAATTTGTGGAGGAACGATATTAGGAAACTGCTCGATCGGGAGCATAAACATCGACGTCAATCCAGCGAGGAAAATAAAAATGGAGATGACGCTAGAAAGAATCGGGCGGTCGATAAAAAAATTCGCGAACATCTATATTCCTTCTGATGACGACGAGACTGCTTTTTCTTTCCACTCTCCCACAATAGTAATGGAACTTCCAGGACGAATTTTATTAATTCCATCGACAACAATGCGGTCACCGGCTTTTAGTCCATTTGTGATGAGCTGATACTCCCCCACCCAATCTCCTGTCGACACATCCTGTCCTACAACCTCTTCGTCAGCATTGATCAAATACACATACATTCCGTCCGCCTTCTGCATCAACGCACGGCGCGGAACCATGATAGCATTCGGACGCTGTGCACCGAATATCTTCACGCGCACAAATTGTCCCGGCCGCAAGTCCCCTTTTGCATTAGAAAAAACTCCGCGCACAAGCAATGTTCCCATGCTTTGATCATACGTCGGCGAAGAAAAATCGACTTTACCTTTTTGAGGATAGATGCTTCCATCGCTCATCACAACTTCGACATCGTAATCATTATCCTTCGACAACGCCAAAGAAGGGCCATTCGTCGGCAATTTGATGGTTTTATCCGCTTCTTGCTCACGAATACGCAAAATATCGTTATCAGAAATTGTCCAATAAACCCAAATAGGATCAATCACAGAAACCGTCGTCATCAACGAATTAGATCCAGGATTAATCAACGCCCCCTGTCGGTACTTCGACTTATCAGCCAATCCGGTAATTGGTGAACGAATGGTGGTATATCCCAGATTGATCTCGGCATCCAATAACTGGGCCTTTGCCGCCTGCAGCTGAGCATCGGATGACAATTGATTGGCAATGGCATTATCCAAATCCTTCTTACTCGCCGCCTTTTGCTGAAAAAGAGGCGTCAAGCGATTCACGGTCAACTTTGCATTCTCCAAAATTGCCTCTTGCTTAGAAACCTCTGCCGCAGCAATCGCCACTTTTGCCTCATACTGCTTAGGATCGAGCTGAAAAAGCAGCTCTCCCTCCTGGACGAGCTGCCCTTCCTGATAGGCGATTGTATCTAAATAGCCTTCCACGCGGGCGCGGATCTCTACTGGATGCGAACTTTCCGCAAACCCTATAGAGTCAAAGGTTAATGGAATAGTTTTCAGTTCAACGGTATAGGCAGTGACATCGACAGGAGGTTTATCTGAGGAATTTTTCTTCTTCGATTGGCAAGAAGAGAAGGTGAAAAGGAGTAAAAGGGAGAGGAGCGTTCTAAGGTACATGCAAAGTCCATCAAGTATTTATTTAAATTATTGTATACACGAGATGAGAAGGGGACGCAACGAAAATTATATTGTTAACTGTTGTTTCAAAATTTGATTTTTTATATTTTAAAATAATGAATATGAAATAAACAAAGGCATTAAAATGAAAATAATTAAATCATTTTTTTATATATTACAACTTTTCGCTAGCACTCTCCTTGCAGATGAATTTTCCTCCAACGCCTTAGCCTACCACGCAGAAAAACTTAATGAGCACCCGACCTATCTTTATCCCTACCCCGAACTCGCACACACACTTGCCGCCCAAGGCAACACAACCCTCCCCCTTTTTATTTATGGAAGCCTCCTCGATGAACGCTCCGCAGGTCGCACGCTAAGCACACACGCACTCGCCACACGTCGTCCCGCCCTTGCATTCGGATTGAAACGCGTATTTAATCGGGATATTCCCATCGAACCAGAATCCGTCTTTGGATTCCCTTGCAATGACAGCGCACGCGGGATGCTCAATGTCGAAAAAACCGACCATCTAGAAAATTTTATGAACGGGGTCATCATCGACATCCCCCTTAACGAAATTGCCGCATTGATGGAAAGAGAAATTGGATACAATCTCGTGCCCATCATTGTCACGGATTGGGAACCCCTGCATCAAGGCGAAATGAAATATTCCATTGTACACACTCTGCAAGCGCCTGCAGAGAGCATTTACGTCAACCCTCACATCCTTCCACGCCCAGGATATTACGAGCTCACACGCGACGCCGCAAAGCAGTATGGCCCTTTTTACGAAATGCTATGGTACAATACGACCTTCATGGCAGATGGAATCACCCCTGTGATCACATGGGAGCATCGTTTAGAGGGAGCAGATGCGCAAATTTGTGAAAAAGAAAGATAAATGGAATTTTCAATTGAAATATTTCCATCAATCGCATAAAACTACCTCATGAATATAATTTTTATCACTCAGAAGGGTCTACGATCCCTGTTTTTTGTTTATGCCTTACTCACTATTTGTAGTGGTTTTGCAGGGACAATAAATCCAATCGATGGTCTCCCGCTCTACTATTGGGACGAATCTGCAAAAATAAATTTTGGTGACCATCTCTCCCTTAAACTTGTAGAAAGAATCGTTAACGGTCCCGTCAACGTCTGCCCAAAAACAGCATTAAACAAAACGGATAAAAAGCTTCTCGCTATCGGATCCATCCTCTACTTTGCACGAGAAAAAGATGTTTTATGGGGCACTGGAACGAATGGTAAAATGCCACGCCGTGGCGACTACCGCTTCACTCACCTTGACGTACGTGCAGTGCGTGGACCCCTTACGCGAAAATTTTTGCAAAAAACATTTAATATTACATGTCCAAAAATTTATGGTGATCCGGCTCTGCTCATCCCTTATTTTTTTCCTGAATTCAAAAAAGTAGAAAATCCGGCACGCGACTACGTATTCATTCCTCACTATTCAGAAGAAAAACTTTTCCCAAAAGAGCACTATCCTTTTGTGGTATATCCGACAGAGCCATGGGATATTGTCATCCGGGCCATCCTTAATAGCAAATTTGTCATTTCAAGCTCGCTGCACGGCATCATCATTGCAGAAGCTTTTGGCATTCCTGCGCGCTATCTCCGCGTCACCGATAATGAACCTCTACTCAAATATCAGGATTACTATTTGGGTACAAATCGTCCGTCATTTAAATATGCCATTTCGATTGAAGATGCCTTACTCATGCAGGGAGAACCTCCATTTAAATGCGATTTAGAAAAACTTTATGACGCTTTCCCTTTTGATTACTGGCCGCACACAGAATTTAATAAACCAAACTTTAAAAAAGAAGACTCGCATGAAAAAAACACCTAACCTTATTTTCCTAGTTCTTACTTTTTTCCTCAGCAGTATTCCTTCGCTCCATGCACTCATCGACCTCGACGCCATGGCACAAGACTACGTCCTAGAAATGAAGCAAATCGACATCCCAGAATATCCTCTCTCCCTAAATCCTTCGATTATTCGCTGGAAAGGCTCTCTCCTCCTTTGTTTTAGAATACGCAACCCATTAACAAATACCGCAGATCGCATCGGCCTGGTCTGGTTGGACGAAAATTTCAAACCAAAATCGGATCCACAAGTTCTCAACATAAAAAATCCATTTCTCCCCGCCTTCCCGCAAGATCCAAAACTACTCACCATCGGCAATACGCTTTTCATCGTCTACAGCAACATCCTAGACAAAAATTCCAAAGGCGAATTCCGCCGCATGTTCATCTCCTCTCTCGATGAACGAAGTGGCACTTTTTACGCGAGCACTCCCGTCATCATGAAAAAATTTGTCGGAGAAAATCCAATCCGCCGCGAAAAAAACTGGACCCCTTTTGACTACAAAGGAAATATGCTCCTTGCTTACAGCTTGACTCCACACCGCATCTTCCATCCTCTCTTCTCAAAAAACGAATGCGATCTTTTTGCGTTAAGCCAAGGAAATATCGAATGGAAGTGGGGCGAACTCCGCGGAGGAACCCCCGCACTTTTAGTTGACGGACAATACCTTGCTTTTTTTCACTCATCAAAAGCCATGAAGACAAAGCAATCAAACGGAAAAATGATGTCCCACTACTTCATGGGAGCCTACGCATTTTCTGGAGTACCCCCTTTTGAAATTACGGGAATCAGTCCTGAACCTATCGTAGGAGACAAATTTTATAACGGTCCGGAGTACAAAACATGGAAACCGTTGCGCGTCGTCTTTCCGGGCGGATACGTGCATGATGACAACTACATATGGGTTGTCTACGGAAGAGAAGACCACGAAATGTGGGTGGTAAAATTAGACAAAAAAGGGGTGATGAATAGTTTACTCCCCGTCTCTACACTAAGATAATAAGATGAAAAACCAGGTATTTCTAACGTTTTTTTTATTAAATATTTTTTTTATTTTTACCAATAAAAGCGAGGCACTCATTGATTTAGATGCCTCCCCCTCCTCTTTTGTCCTCGAATCAAAAAAAATTGAAATTCCCGGATACCCCCACGCATTCAATCCTTCCATCATCCGATGGAAAGGATCCTTACTCCTTACATTTCGCCACATTCCCAACCCGAAATCTTCTTTTGTCTCTTACATCGGCATTGCCCGTCTTGACGAAGAGTTCACTATCATAGGCATTCCCCAAATTCTAGAAACACAAGACCGTCACTCCTCCATCCCCTCCCGCGCAGACGACAGCAGGCTAATCGCGGTCGGAGACTCTCTCTTTCTTGTCTTTAGCGATAATAAAGAAGCAAAAATATCTAAAAAAGGCTTCCGCGTCTACCTCGCCCGCCTCACAGAAAAAGGAAATAAATTTAACGTCCACGACGTCGAATGTCTCTCCCACTTCGAAGGAGAGTCGCCTCTTATTCGCGAAAAAAATTGGACCCCTTTCAGCCACGAAGGCAACCTTCTTTTGTCCTACAGCATCACTCCTCATCGCATCCTACGTCCCCTCTTGCACACCAACTCGTGCGAAACACTCTGCCAAACAGCAACACCATTCCCTTGGGAATGGGGAGAACCCCGCGGCGGAACCACAGCACTTTTAGAAGGGGATGAATACCTCGCTTTTTTTCATTCCTCGCTCCCGATGAAAACAAAAAATTCTTCAGGAAAAGAAGTTCTCCACTACTTTATGGGAGCCTACACTTACTCCAAACACCCTCCCTTCACTATTCAACGCATCAGTCCCTCTCCTATTATCGGCAAAGGGTTTTATAAAGGGGACAATAAAACGCCTTATTGGGGATCCAAAAAAGTGATTTTTCCTGTAGGATACATTGCAGACGATTCCCACATATGGATCTCCTACGGTCGTCAAGACAAGGAGTGTTGGATCGTAAAATTGGATAAGAAACGCTTTTTGGAAAGTCTAATTATACACAAGTGAATTCAAGAATTGGCTTTTTTAGAATGTCAATCGCGGGAGCTTTCACATCGCTCAAAAACCGATTCTTGATTTCACTTGTGTATAAATTAGAAGAAGAAATGCCACCAAAAAAGTAGCATTGCTTCCGCAATGCATATAAAATTTCATACAATTCCCAGGGTAGTCGCTTCGCGGCCAACCCTGGACTACTATTATTGCATCGCTGCCGCGATGAAAAACTTATGACGGACACCGTGACCGATTAATAAATTTTTTAAATTCATGGATACTATATGTTTAAACCCTACTCTATTTTAACTTTTTTATTATTTTTATCTTCGCTTCATGCCTGCCCTTTGGATTTTGATCAGACCCCTTCCGACTTCATCATCAATACAAAACAAATTGTAATCCCTAATCATCCGCACGCCTTTAATCCGTCAATCGTCAGATGGCAAGGAAAACTTCTCCTCTGTTTCCGCGAACTTATTCCTTCGAAACTTCCTTCCCAAAAACGATGCTTTCCTTTGGACACACATGAATCCCGCTTAAGTCTCGTCTGGCTTAACGAGGAATTCGAACCGATCAGTACTCCTTCAATTTTAGAATTATCCTACCACCCTTTCTCTCGTCTCGAAGATCCGCGCCTTGTTGTCGTTGCGAATCAGCTCTACATCGTCTATAGCGACAACCTCAATCACATCTATTCCGGTCAAGGATGCCGCGTCTTCGTTGCAGGCATTGAAACCTGCGACGATAATTTTTTTGTCTATAATCGGGAATGTCTCAGCCACTTTGAAGGCGAATGTCATGAAAAAGCGGAAAAAAATTGGGTTCCTTTCGACTACCACGGAAACCTTCTTCTTTCTTATTCTATCGCCCCCCACCGCGTACTTTTTCCGTTGTGCGGAACAAATACCTGCGAGGCATTCGCCACTTCTAACGCCTTCTGCCAATGGGAATGGGGTGAACTGCGAGGCGGAACACCGGCTTTATGCATAAATGACACCCACTATTTAAGTTTTTTCCACTCTTCAGTGGAACTCGCCACACCTTATTCCGACAATAAAAAAGCTCTTCACTATTTTATCGGCGCTTATACGTTTTCTGCCGACTATCCTTTTGCATTAACATCTATCAGCAAAACGCCTTTTTTTGAAAAAAGTCTCTACGAAAGCCCTTCTTACACTCCGTATTGGAAACCTGTTCGGGTGATTTTTCCCTGCGGTCTCATTGTAGAAGAGAATGATATTTGGATCTCTTACGGGAAACAAGACCATGAGATGTGGATCATGCACGTTGATAAAAATCGATTGATGGATACATTAGTGCCTATTAATGTGGATACAAAAGATTGAAATTCAGGTTATAAAAATACTGCTGTAACAAAAACCCCATAACGCATTAAAAATAAACAAGTTAAAATTCATCAACCCAAACAATTTATAAAAATTAGAGTTAAAATGTATACCGTTCGTGCTTCAAAATTTGATTTTTGAGCCGCCAACGGTATAACCAAACTCCTAGATTTTCAGATCGATGAAAATAATAATTTAAATTTTTATCGAGATCGTTATAGTAAAATTATGAACTAAATCTAACGGAGATCCTTATGAAAAATTCCAATCCTTACCTTTTACGCCTAGCTGTTCCCCTACTCGCCTTACTGGCGCTATTTGGAATCAGCGAATTATCCGAACGTCCCACAGTCAACAATTCCCACGACAAAGAAATCGCGCGCGGTGGTGGACATGGCGGTGGTGGACATGGGGGTGGACATGGGGGTGGTGGACATCACGGCGGTGGACATGGCGGAGGACACCACGGCGGTGGTGGTCACCATGGAGGACATCACGGGGGATACAACCATGGAGGACATCACGGCGGATATAACCATGGAGGACATCACGGCGGATATAACCATGGATATAATCACGGATGGGGTAATCATGGGTGGAACCATGGCTGGGGCAACTGGTACTGGGGCGGTGCATTAGGACTAGGTGCAGGGGCTGCAGCAGCATTGGCGTGGGAAAACAATAATCCTGGATATTACTCCGATCCAAGTTATTATTATGACCAAAATGCTCAGCCGACCATTCAATATGAAGAAGTGGACAACGGACAAAATACGACAACGACTGATGGTCAAATGATCGACGACAGTGACGACGACTTAGATGATGGAACCGATAGCGAATAAGAAAAATGAAAACCTTAATCGGTCCCGCATTTCTTATTTTGCTATGCGCAACGGGATGTAGAGTGGGTCCCCATTATACATCCCCTTGCGTAGAAATACCCGATGAATGGAAAACAACAGAAACTTCCGAAGATTCTTCCGTTCCCCCTGCGCCCTGCATCACCTATTGGTGGGAAGTTTTTGATGACGAGACGTTAAATGCTCTTGAAGAGCAGGCGATTGAATCGAATCCGACTCTATATATGGCTCTACAGCGGGTCTACGAAGCACGCGCAACGACAACAGTCGCAGGAGCAGGCCTCTACCCTCAACTCGCTCTAAACCCCACCTATAGCAACACGGGCGAACTATTTAAAATCTATGTTCCGCAAGGATTATTCCCAATGGTCAATCCCACGGACTCCATCTACCGCATTCATCAAATGCAGTATACACTGCCTTTAACGATGAGCTATGAACTCGATCTTTGGGGAAAAGTACGCGGACAATATGAATCTGCTTTGTTCCACGCACAAGCGGAAGCCGATGCCTATCATGTCGCGATGCTCACGTTGACCACCGATCTTGCCAGCGCCTACTACCAGTTGAAGCTTTTTGAAACGCAACTTGCTCTGCTTGAAGGGGCATTGAAAATACGGCAACAACTGTACAACCAAACGCATATTCGATTCCAAGAAGGGCTATCGAATGCGCTGGATTTGAGCAGTTCTGCCCTGGACCTCGCCAACGTAAAAGCACTATTCTATGATGCAAAGCGTCAACGTGGATTAGCAGAAAATGTCATCGCGGTACTAACAGGGACTCCTGCCTCACTATTCACTCTTCCGACAGAAATTCTCTCAGCCGAGCCTCCATCGATTCCAGCAGGACTTCCCGCAGAGATGTTGCTTCAGCGTCCGGACATTGCACAAGCGGAGCGCATCCGCGCCTCAGAACATGCATTGATTGGTGTGGCGTATGCCTCCTATTTTCCTTCTGTTACGCTAACAGGAATCCTTGGATTTTCCAGTCCCGATTTAAAAGAATTCCTTACATGGAACAGTCGTCTATGGAATATGGGAGCCAGTGGATCCGAAACAGTCTTTAATGGATGGCGCGATGCCGGCGAGGTAGAAGCAGCGTGGGCACGCTTTCGTCAAGCGGATGGAGCCTATCGTCAACAAGTGTTGACAGCATTTAAAGAAGTGGAAGATGCGCTTAACAACATCGAATACCAGACATTGCAGTACCGAAGCTTGGATCAAGCATTTGCGGAAGCGGGTAAACGGATGACTCTCTCACAAGGGCGCTTTCGCCAGGGTCTTGTCAATGTGATGGATGTGCTAGACAATGAGCAGATTACCTTGAATGCACAAACAAATGCTGTCAATGCGTTAGGGCAGCGGTATCTCTCCACCATACAATTGATCAAAGCCTTGGGTGGACAATGGCACACACCTACGACAGTCGACGACGAAAGAACAGAACAGAAGTCGTCAATGTAAACACCGCAATGACAATCATCGGCCAAATTTCACTCAACACGATATGAAGGGGCATGGCCTTCAAAAATATACCTTTCGCAATTACCAAATAGTAACGGAGTGGAATCAAATAAGTAATCGGCTGCAACCAGGTGGGCATGTTTTCGATCGGCGTGGCGAATCCCGACAGCATGATGGACGGGCTCATAAAAACAAACGTTCCTAGCAATGCCTGCTGCTGCGTCTGCGCAATGGAGGAAATAAAAAGGCCTATTCCGACAATCGAGCAAATGAACACAAACATGCTCAAATAAAGGAGAAAGATCGATCCTCTAAACGGAATATCGAAAATAAAGACGCCCACCAAAACAATAATTGTGCCTTCAATCATTCCAATAATAATGGCGGGAACGGTCTTCCCGATCAAAATTTCAAAAGGAAGCAACGGCGACACCATCAGCTGATCAAAGGTTCCCAACTCCCTCTCCCGGGCGATCGACAACGCCGTCACCACCAGTCCAACGAGCATCGTTAAAATTCCACTTAAACTGGGAACGTTATACCAGTAGTAAATGAGGTTGGGATTAAACCAGTAACGGGTAATTAGCTGAATATTCTCCTGATAAATGTGCGTTTTTGCAGCAAAGTCACGATTAAATCGTTCAACGATTCCTCCCACATATCCTGCAACAATTTGAGTGGTATTCGACCGTCGTCCATCCATGATTAATTGAATGTCTGCAGGTTTTTTTGCATCGAGATTTCGTGAAAACTGTTGGTTAATCGAAACGACCATCAATCCTTCCATGGTATCAATAAAAGGAGCAATCTCTTCGACCGATTTTAAATAAATAATTTTACTAAAGAAAGGAGATCCGTGAAAACGCTGCACAAGTTCGAATCCCTGCTCTCCATTATCTAAATTTAGGATCCCAATCGGCACATTTCGTACGTCAAGGGTCGCCGCAAAAGCAAAAATAAAAAGCTGTGTCAATGGAGGAATAATCAACACCATGCGGCTTTTTTTATCTCTCCATACGGCGAGAATTTCTTTGTAGATAAGTGTGAGGATGCGATGCCACATAATTTTTTTAATCTAAGCGTTTAACGGAAATGCGTGCCGTCAACATAAAGAAGAAAGCCCCTATCGCCAACATAGGCAGAATATTTTTAATCAGCAACGGCCATATATCGCCCACCAAAAATAACGTTTGTAAACATGTCACAAAGTAGCGGGCTGGAATCAAATATGTCAGCAAATGGATCGGCAATGGCATGCTTGCAATTTCAAAAATAAATCCGGAAAGAATATAGGAAGGAAGGAATGCAACGACCATCGATGTCTGTGCGGCGACAAACTGATTTTTCGCCAACGTCGAAATCAACAACCCCAATCCCAGCGCTGTCGTCAAAAAGCAGGTTGTCACAAAAGCAAGTGCAATCCACGAACCTCGAAAAGGAATATGATATCCATACACCGCCCCAAAAAAACAGAGGGTCATCGAAAGCATTCCTAGCACATAGTAAGGAACAAGCTTCCCTATTAGAATTTCAACAATTGTCACCGGCGTCGACATCAGCGCCTCCATGGTCCCTCTTTCCCATTCCCTTGCAATGACGAGTGCGGTTAATAAGGTTCCAATCAATGTCATAATAATCGCAAGCGATCCAGGAACCAAAAAGTTGCGACTTTCCAACTCTTCGTTATACCAATAGCGCGGCTGAATGCTCACGCGCGGAAGGCCGATAAGATCCGTCTCCACCTTTTGCTCTTTCAACCACGTCGTTAACGTCTGCGAGACGTAGTTTTGAACGAAATTTGCTGTATTAGGCTCACTTCCGTCCGCAATGATTTGAAGCGGAGCAACCCCATTTTTACGATAACGAAAGGCAGAAAAGTAGGAAGGAATGACAACATACCCTCGAATGGCGCCACTCAAAATATCCTCGGTCAACTCGCGTGGATCCTGAACAACTTTAACGTCGAAGTAACGCGAATGGGTCAACGCGGCAGCAAAACTTCGTGCATCTGGAGCGGTATCTTCGAGAACGAGTCCAATGCGCAAATGATCGAGATCGAGTGACACCCCAAAGCCATACAAAAAAAGGAGGATCGCAGGAAGGATGATGCTGATGAGGATGCTACTCGGATCGTAAATGATCTGGTACACCTCTTTGGTCATCAACGCCCGCAAGCGTCGTTTGGCACCTCCCGCTTCTCTATCCATGATGCGCCGCCTCATATTGCTCAATCAAATGAATAAAGGCGTCTTCTAAGGTAGGAAAAGGAGTACTCTCTGTCGCTGCGGACTTTTTTAATTCATCCGGAGTCCCCACTTGAATGAGTTTGCTCCGGTAGACGAGTCCAATCCGATCACAATATTCCGCTTCTTCCATAAAATGGGTCGTCACCATCACTGTCACTCCTTTATGAACCAGGCCGTTGATATGGTTCCAAAATTCACGTCGGGTCAATGGATCCACTCCCGACGTCGGCTCATCCAAAAACAACACTTCTGGACCATGCATCGTCGCGCACGCCAACGCCAACCGTTGCTTAAATCCTAGTGGCAACATTTCTGCAGACTCATCGAGAAAAGGCTTAAAATTAAAGATGTCAATCATCTGATTAATCCTCTTCTCCTGCTCTTTTCCATATAAATTATAAATGCCAGAAAAGAATTCCATGTTTTGATAGACGCTTAAATTTCCATACAAAGAAAACTTTTGCGACATATAGCCAATATGCGAACGCGCCTTAATCGGCGCCGTCTGTATACCGAGGAGCAGCTGAAATTTTGATTTAGACCACTCTAAAAGCTCCCGCAGTTGCCGCATCGCAAATGGGTTCATATTGCTAATATTATTGACCCATTTGCGATGCGGCAACCCCGGGGCTTTGAGATCGTCTAAATTAAAAATTTCAGCTGCTCCTCCGTATAAATTAACTCCATTGACAAACGCCTTTCCCGCGTTTGGCTTCAACAATCCACACATCATCTTGAAAGTAGTCGACTTTCCCGCCCCATTCGGTCCGAGTAATCCAAAAATTTCGCCCTGCTCGACCTTAAACGTAATGTCATTCGCCGCAACAAACGTTCCAAAACGCTTAGTCAAATGATCAGCAACAATACTCTCTCGATGCGATGCTTCAATAGGAGGCGTATTTTCTGCGAGCACAGAAAATTCTTTTGGTCCTCCTCCAAGGATATCAATAAATGCATCTTCAAAGCGCGGCGGAATCGCCACGACCTGCATCGGGGTCTCCACACTAAAAGGGGGTTCCTTCTTTTCTTTTGTCACGATGCGTACGTCGGCTCCCTGAATGACTCCATCAAGAACATTCTCTTGAACCAATGTATCAAATAATACCTGGCGTCGACTCCCCTCAATATTTTTTATTAAAAAGGTTCTCCCTTCCACACGCTTCGCCAATTCGGCCGGAGGCCCATAAAAAAGAAGTTGTCCCTCATTCAACAAAAGCGTCGTCATGCACCGCTCTGCCTCATCAAGGTAAGATGTACTCCATACAACAGTAATCCCCTCATCGACCAAGTCGTACACCATCTTCCACAACTCGCGACGCGACAAGGGATCAACCCCCACACTGGGTTCGTCCAACAACAACAAGGTCGGTGTCTTAACCAAGGCACACGCCAATCCGAGCTTCTGCTTCATCCCTCCGGACAAATCTTTAGCAAAGCGGTCCACAAAGGGTTCTAACGAAGTGAAAGAAAGTAATTTTTTTAATTTAGAATCCCGCTCGTCGGCAACCACATTCCGTAAATCGGCATACAAATTCAAGTTCTGCATCACGGTCAAGTCTTCATACAACCCAAACTTTTGGGGCATATACCCAATGATATGAGAAAGCTGCTGCGCCTGAGTCACGGTATCGAGTCCGTTGACAGTGAGACTTCCTGTTGTCGGCACCATCAGTCCCGCCATCAACCGCATCAATGTCGTCTTTCCCGCTCCATCAGGTCCAACGACTCCAATGATCTCTCCCTTTGGAAGCTCAGCACTAATATTTTCTAAAGCAGGGGGAACTCCCGGAGCAAACCGTTTGGTCAAGTGACGAATGGTAATAAGGGCGTTATTCACCACTTTCCTTATCACGGCGCAACAATTTTACGGTCACGGGCATTCCTTGTCGCAATCCTTCATCCGGATTGTCCGCATAGACGCGGAGGCGATACACAAGGTCGGTACGCAGCTGCGTGGTTTCGACTGTTTTTGGCGTAAACTCCGCCACAGGAGAAATAAATCCTACTTGTCCTTCATACACTTTTCCACCAGGTGTATCGGTATGGATTTCAGCACGCATTCCAGGATACACCACTCCTAACTCGGGCTCATGGACAAATGCCCGCACCCAAACGGGAGAAATGATGGACAAGGTATAAATCGGATCGGTCGGATTGACAACGGTCCCGGGTTCTTTGATACGGGTCAAAATGATGCCTTTCGTCGGGGCATATACTTTTGTATCGGTCAAATTTTTCTTCGCTACGCCAGCAGCCGCTTCTGCCTGGCGCAAATTCGCAACAAGAACATCGCGATTCGTCGTCGTATTCTCCAAATCTTCCTGTGAAATGCTCGCACTGCTAATCAATTCGACTCGTCGATCCAACACTTTCTGCGCATTAATGAGGGACTCGCGAATTCCTGCTAACGATGCCTCTGCCTGGATATACTGGTCGCGATACGGCTGCTCTTCAAGGGTTCCCATCAGCGCTCCCGGCTCAACAAGATCCCCCTCTTCGAATAACATCTCTGTGACACGCCCCGCGACACGAAATCCGAGATCGACCTGGCGCACATCGACATTTCCATACAGAGTTAATGTATCGGTGTCCGGCTCATGTTGATACGAATAAAACCAAAACAAAAGTCCGATCAACAAAGGAATACAAAGGATCAATACAAAAGCACGGCGCATAAAGAATTCACTCGGTTATATCCGCTTATTTATAATTATTTATTGATGAGTTGTCAAGAGACGGTTCTTTAAGAAACAGTCGGCACATTTTATTTTATACACAAGTGAATTCAAAAATTGAATGCATCTCTTCCCCACCGGTGTTCAACGAAAAGATCCTCTGTCGTCGCTCCGCGAATTTCAAACCCAAACGCTCCATTCTTTAAACCAATAGGAGCAGGCGCAATGGTCGCCCCAAACGTCCCTTCTTTCGTTGCCCGCACAGGAAGTTTAATCTCGTGTCGCTCTGTAATCACCACGGCATCAATTTTTTCACGCGGCAGAAATCCTGTGGCTGTAACGGTAAAATGCATCCCGTCAGCAGAAGCGACATGGAGACTTAATGTATGCCCTCTTTCATCCCGTACTTCCAGAGGACGGGCGACAATCGAGCCCAACGCCACAATAGGCTTTTTTCTGCTTCGATTCAAATATTGCCCTTTAGGAACAACCACAAATTCAATGGGCTCCCCTAACGCCACGTCGTGGATAGGCATCAGAAAAGGAACTTCAACATCCAACGCAGATACAATATCCCCTTCCGCATTGATATAAAGTTCCTTGATCTCCACTAGCGGCGCTCCATTCAAACGTCGTGTCATCAACAGCACCTCGATGTTTCTTGGAAGGTGCACAGTACTTAAAGAATAATGAGGCACTCCTTGTTCGTATTCGATCTTTTGATGAACAAGAGGATATCGTTTAAGAAATGGGGTCTCAGAAGATCCATCCGTAGGAAAAACAAAGAGTAGCGCAAGAATAAGAAGGATAAAGTTCACGTGTTCTCCTGGGACAGGGGTGTGAATGTCGTTCTATCACGCACCAGATTTTACGCTCTATTAAAATCGTTTGATGAATATTCTCTCGCTCGCTAGAATCATATACCGAGGAGCAGCTGAAATTTTGAATTTATCGGTATACCATTCTATTATTTGCTAAAGATCGCCATGAAAATCCTCATCCTATATTCCCTTGACGACACAACTCAAAGAAAGACCATCAAGGACCATCTTTATTCTTTTCGCGACTACGGAACCAACGCCTCCTTTCACTACTGCAATATTTTCGTTTCTGTTCCTTTCTATTTGAAATGGATTGAATACGATGCAATTATCCTTCACTACACTCTCCTCTCTCTTCGTTGGGAATCCCGGCTTTGGCCACTGCTCTCGAAAGCCCTTGCCACATTCAAAGAGACACGCGCCATAAAAATTGCGATGCCACAAGACGAATACGCCGAGACGGCACATCTATGCACCTTATTTAAAGAGTGTGGAATCGACACTGTCTACACGTGTGCCTATCCGATCGATTACCAGACACTATATCCTCAAAAAGAGACTGGATTAAAAAATTATTTTACAACTACCACGGGTTTCGTCGACGAAAACACTCTGCATCTGCTCAACAAAAAATCCGCACAAGAAAACCCACGCACCATCGACATCGGCTACCGCGCCCGTGCCGTCCCTTTCTGGCTGGGAGAATTCGGCACCACAAAAGCAGAGATTGCGCGTGTCTTCAACCAATGGAAACCAAAAACATCTCTTCATCTGGACATCTCCACCGATCCAAAAGAAGTTTTTCTAGGCGACGAATGGATCGAATTCCTCCTCCGTTGTCGCACAATGCTCGGATGTCTCGGCGGCGCCAGTCTTATCGACAGCGACGGAACAATACGCAAAAAGACCGACGCCTATGTCGCCGAACATCCGGACGCCTCCTTCGCTCAAGTAAAAGAACAGTGCTTTGCCGATAAAGACAACACACTCCACCTTTTCGCTCTCTCTCCTCGCCACTTTGAATGTGCCATGGCAAAAACCTGCCAAATTCTCCTCGAAGGCGACTACCAAGGAGTCTTACAACCCGGTGTCGATTACATTGAACTAAAAGCAGACTTCAGCAATGTCGCCGACGTCCTCCAACAAGTCGAAGACCACGCCTTCTGCGAAAAAATCGCCGCCAATGCCTACAAAAAAGTGGTCGAATCCGGCAACTATACCTACTCGAAATTTGCCAATACGGTCATTGACCAGATCAAAAAAGAAAAAGACGCGCGTCCTTTCCCCACAAATGGCTATTGGAACTCTCTCTTCTTCAACATAGGAACCCGTCTTCTCTCTCTTCGTCAACGCAACTTCCCTGTTCACTTCTTCCTCTTCCGTCTCACACGCTTTAGAATGATTCGGATCCCAAAGTTCATTAAAGCCCTCGGATTTGCCTCATGACAAAAACTCTCGTCCTCTACTACCACCGTTTCACTTTTCCGATGCGAAAAACCATCGAAGACCACATCTTTTCATTCGAAAAATTTCACAACTCTTCGTTCTACTTCGTCAACGCAGCCTTCGGCATCCCTTGGTACATAAAAAATATTCCGTTCGATCTCATCCTCTACCAAACAACATTCCTCGCCCGCCTGCGCTGGTCCGAACTCTCCTACGAAGACTGGTCGGCACAATTTCATCCACTAAAAGAGCTACCAGGAATCAAAGCCGCTCTCCCTCAAGACGAATTCATTGGAACAGAACGGGTCAACCGTTTCATCAACGACTTCGGCATCACCAAGGTCTTCAGCGTCGCTCCTCCCAGCGAATGGAACAAAATTTACTCCAGCGTCGACAAAGAAAAGGTCGCATTCTATCCGGTCCTGACAGGATATCTTGACGATGCGCTCGAATCAACAATCACAGAACTATCGAAAGAAGGCCTCAAAAAAGAGATCGACATCTCGTACCGTGCATGGAATGCCGAATATTGGCTCGGCCGCCACGGGCTGCTCAAGCCCTATATCGCCACTCTTTTCAACGAAAAAGCTCCCGCACATGGTCTCCATGTCGATATCTCGACAAAAGAAAAAGACACTCTGCTCGGTCTTGATTGGTACCGTTTCCTCCTACGCTCAAAATACACGATCGGCGTCGAAGGCGGCAGCAGCATCCTCGACAGCGACGGCACAATAAGAAAAAAGGTCTCTGCCTTCCTCGCGCAACATCCCAACGCCACCTTCGAAGAAACAGAAAACGCCTGCTTTAAAGGGATGGACGGCAATCTCAACCTCTTTGCCCTCTCTCCCCGTCACCTAGAAGCCTGCGTCACACGCACCTGCCAAATTCTTGTCGAAGGCAGCTACAACGATGTCCTCAAGCCCAATATTCACTATCTCGAATTAAAAAAAGATTTTTCCAATATCGACACCATCCTCTCACAACTAAAAGATGACAACCTGCGAGAAAAAATCACAACTCAAGCCTACAATGACATCGTCCTCTCCAAAGCCTATACCTACCGTCACCTGGTCGACACGGTCATGAACGCCTGCAACCTCACAACAAAAAACGCTTCCTCCTCTCACTGGCTCACTCTAAATCGTCTACGCGAACGCCTTCTCTGGTCGCGTCTACGCACAGAAGTTGTTCTCTGGAAAAATATAAAAAAATACTCCCCCACCCCTATCATCCATGGGATCAAAACTCTGAAAAAATTAATCCTAAAAGAATAAGGATGAAAGGCAAAAAAGGTCCTCGAAATCGGCATGCTAAAAAAGCCAATTTTTGAATCATGTTCGGTATATATATCGAGATTGAAAAAAATTTAAGGTCGCATCCGCGACCTTGAAAAATTATCAATATATGGCATCGACTTTTCGATGCTTTGATAGGCCGTTGTGGTAAGATTTGGACGGGAGAAAGTTATATATAAAATTATTTTATTTTAGGAAAGCATGGGAAGACTACTAAAAGGCACATTCATCTACGGCAGCGGACAAGTCCTCTCCCGTCTCATCGCCTTCCTCCTCCTTCCCCTCACCACGGCATATATCTCTCCCGAAGACTACGGCGTCTTGGGTGCTATCGGCATCGTCACTCTCTGTCTGAGTGGATTCTTCACGCTAGGCCTTGGCGTCTCTCTCTCCCGCTGCTACTGGTCGACAGAAATCCCAAAAGAACGCGACGGAATTATCTGGTCGGGCATGTGCGCCCTCCTGTGTCATTCGTCTCTTATTTTACTCCTTAGCGCTCTCTTCATCGACTCTTTTTGCTCCCTCACAGGAATTCCCCTCGCCTACAAAAATCTGCTATTAATCAGTCTGGCGAGTCTTGCTCTCAACACCATCTGCCTTCCGCTCGCACTCTATTTTCGCCTGCACGAACGCGCGCTACTTGTCGTCTGCTGTTCACTTGTCGAACTCATTTTTTGCCTCACCACCTCTCTCTACTTAGTCATCGGCGCACAACAAGGGTGTACGGGCATTGTCGTAGGAACCTTTGTGGGGCAGTGTGCGAGCATTCTTTTGATGACGCTATTTGCATTTAAAGAAATTTCTTTCTGTTTTGCATGGCGCTTCCTTCCCGACATGATAAAATTTGGATACCCCTACATGTTTGGCCTCATTGGATATTTTCTTTTACAAAGCTCCTCGCGTTACATCTTAGAAGAACTTGATAGCATCGAAGCGCTAGGTCTCTTCTTCCTAGGATCCAACTTTGGCAGGACAATCGAACTCTTCGTTTCTAGCTTCATCTCCGCATGGTCCCCTTATATGCTTTCTTTCCTCAACAAAACAGAAGAAGCTATCACCCAATTTGGAAAAATTCTCTACTACTACACGATCGGCATCTGTGCACTTTTGGCTTGCTATTTCTCTCTTGCAAAACCATTAGTGTTTTTGATGGTACAGCCTCTCTATTACGACATATGGTCCATCATCGGCATCATTGCTGTTTCACAAGCACTGTGGGGAGTGTATGGCATCTCCACAACAGGTTTCCTTTTCTATAAAAAATCGCTCCTACAAATGTGCGTGGAAATTACAGCAGGGGTCGCCACAATCGGCTTTTGCTACCTTCTCATCCCCTCTCTTCACCTCGAAGGTGCCGCACTAGGAATGCTGCTAGGCTTCCTCACTCTTCTCTTCATGAGCTTTCCCTTAAATCGTCGTCTCCTCCCCGTGCGCTATCCTGTCAAACGTCTTATCCCCATCGTCAGCGGCCTTGGCATCGTTGCCGCACTTTCATTTTTTCCTTTCTCTTCGATGGAAATCTATTGCACAGCAACAACAACAGCAACTCTTCTCTACTTCACTTTTCTCTGGTTCTTCTGCGTAGAAAAAAAAGACAAAGACATTATCCTCTCCCTCCTCCGCACACGCCTCCTCACGTCGACGGCGAATGGGTCATCAAATTCGTTGCCTAATAACTGAACGACTTGTAAAATGGTCTACTAATTGAATAGACTTTTGAAGGGTATGACATGTGTGGCATTGCAGGAATCTTTAATCTCAAACGTAACCCCTACCCACACCTCGACGCACACCTCCAGGTGATGAATACGCTGCAAAAGCACCGGGGTCCAGATGGTCAAAACAGGTGGTCACATACAGATAATTCGCTAGGCTTTGCACATCAACGTCTTACGATTATTGACCTCTCCACCGGCGCACAGCCAATGGAAGACATCCACGGCAATGTCCTCTGCTACAATGGCGAAATCTACAACTACATCGAACTAAAAAAAGAACTCTCCGCGCACTACACCTTTCGTACGAGCTCGGACACAGAAGTCATCCTCGCGGCCTACTACCAATGGGGAGAAGACTGCGTTAATCACCTACGCGGCATGTTCGCTTTCGCCCTATGGGACAACCGTCGTCAACAACTTTTCTGCGCCCGCGACCGCTTCGGCATCAAGCCCTTCTACTACACACAGCAAGGCGACACGCTCTATTTCTCTTCCGAAGTGAAAACACTAATGCCGTTCCTTCCCGAAATAAAAACAAATATGGAAGCCCTACAAGACTATCTGGTCTTCCAATTTTGTCTCGGAACAAAAACACTCTTCCAACATGTCAACGAACTCCCCCCCGCCTACACGCTAACAGCAAAAGATGGAAAATACCATATCTCCAAATACTGGGAAGTCTACTACGAACTAGACTTCGACCACACGCCCCAATATTTCGAAGAAAAGCTACGCCACCTTCTCGATGAATCAATCCAACTGCACACACGCAGCGACGTCCCCATCGGCGCCTACCTCAGCGGCGGAATCGACTCCAGCATCATCGGTGCCGTTGCCAGCAAACACCAAAGTCACGCAGGCCCCTTCATGGGGTTCAACGGAAAATTCGCCATCGGCGACGAATATGACGAAAGCGCCTACGCACGCGCCCTCGCAGAAAAACACAACATGACGCTGCACGAGGTCAATATCACCTCACACGACTTCATCGACTCAATCGAAGATGTGATCTACCACCTCGACTACCCTGTCGCCGGTCCGGGATCCTTCCCGCAATACCACGTGTCAAAGCTGGCCTCCCAACACCGCAAAGTGGTCCTCGGTGGACAAGGCGGCGACGAAATCTTTGGCGGATACACGCGCTACCTGATGGCCTACTTCGAACAATGCATTAAATCCGCCATCAACGGAACCATGCACAACGGAAACTTCATCGTCACCTACGAGTCAATTATCCCCAACTTGCGCTCGCTAAAAAACTACATGCCGCTGCTCCAAGAGTTTTGGAAAGAGGGCTTTCAAGACAGTCACGATGCCCGCTACTTCCGTCTCATTAATCGCGCACCTTCCCTGAAAAGTGAAATCAATTGGGATCTCTTTCAAAGCTACTCGCCTTTCGACAACTACAAAGAAATTTTTCACGGAAAAAATGTCGGAAAAGAATCCTACTTCGACAGTATGACGCACTTCGACTTCAAAACATTGCTGCGCGCCCTCCTCCACGTCGAAGACCGCATGAGCATGGCCCACGGTGTCGAATCCCGCGTCCCTTTCCTCGACCACCCTCTAGTTGAATTTGCCGCGACAATGCCCTCCAACATCAAATTCAAAGACGGCACACTAAAGATGGTCCTCGTCAACGCCATGCGTCACGTCCTTCCCGATGCCATCCTCAACAGAAAAGACAAGATGGGATTCCCCGTCCCGCTCACGCAATGGCTAAAACACGACATCAAAGACTTCGTCACGGATATCTTTAGCAGCAGCTGCATGCAAGACCGCGCCTATTTCAATCAGAAAGAAATCCTAACTGCACTCGAATCCGAATCAAAATTTGGCCGCAAAATATGGGGTCTTCTCTCCTTAGAACTATGGCATCGGCAATTCCACGATCGTCACCACGAATTTCGTCAATTATTAAAAGAACAAGAACTAGAGGCTATAAAATGAAAATATTAATTACCGGCGGCGCAGGCTTCGTCGGCTCCCACCTTGCAGACCGTCTTCTCGCCGAAGGCCACCATGTCCTTTCTATCGACAACCTCCAAACAGGCCGTCGCGACAACATTCAAGACCACCCTAATCTCCGCTTCGTCGAAGGAACAATCGCCGACAAAGCACTGGTCAACACGCTATTCGAAGAATTCATTCCGGATATTGTAGTCCATGCCGCAGCCGCTTACAAAGATCCTAACAACTGGGAAGAAGACACTCTAACAAACGTCCTAGGAACGGTCTACATCACCGAAGCCTCCAAACGTCTCGAAGTCAAACGTCTTGTCTACTTCCAAACAGCTCTCTGCTACGGTCTAAAACCACAAGAACAGCCGATCACGCTTTCCCATCCGATCAGCTCCCGCGGCAGCAGCTACGCCATCAGCAAAACTGCAGGCGAACACTACATCGAATTGTCAGGCCTAGATTTCATCTCCTTCCGCCTCGCCAATGCGTACGGTCCACGCAACCTCAGCGGCCCTCTCCCAACATTCTACCAACGTCTAACGACAGGAAAACTCTGTTTCGTCATGGACACACGCCGCGACTTCGTCTTCATCGACGACTTGGTCGACGTTGTCATCTCTGCCATCCACGGCGAAGGGGAAAAAGGCTACTACCACATCTCTAGCGGCTCCGACTACTCGATCAAAGAACTCTTTGATGAAACAGTCAACGCCCTAAACATCACACTAGAAAATGAAGTGGAAGTCCGCCCACGCAACCCCGATGATGTCTTCACAATCCTCATCGATCCGTCCAAAACGAACAAAGACTTCAACTGGAAAACAAAAACCTCTCTCAACGAAGGTGTCAAACGCGCGATCGAATGGTATAAAGTCCACGGCATCACACAAACCTACACTCACCTCAAACCCGTAGAGAAAAACTAATCATGGAAGCATTTCACCATGCCTTTAATGATACCCGAGTCCTCATCATTGGGGGCGCGGGTTTTGTCGGCAGCAATCTCGCAAAGATGATCCTCGCATCATCACCCACCGTTAAGGTCGATATCGTCGACAACCTGCTCTCGGCAGAAAAATTTAACGTTCCAAATGACGCACGTGTGAGGTTCATCGAAGGAACAATTACCGACGATGCTCTGCTAAACAATTTAAAAGATGAGTACGCCTACATTTTCCATTTGGCGACCTACCACGGAAACCAAAGCTCGATCCACGATCCTCTCGCCGATCACGAAAACAACACACTAACGACGCTTAAACTATTTGAAAAAATTAAATATTTCAAACACATTAAAAAAGTGGTCTACTCCGCCGCAGGATGCGCCGTCGCAGAAAAAACCTTCGACAACGCCGCCGCCTCAAAAGAATGCGAAACGGTCCACCTCGATATGGATAGTCCCTACTCCATCTCGAAAATCATCGGCGAATTCTATGCAAAATACTACTTCAAACAACACCAACTTCCCGTCGTCCGCGCACGCTTCCAAAACGTCTTCGGTCCAGGCGAAATCCTAGGCGCAGGCCAATGGCGCGGAACCCCCGCAACGGTTTGGCGTAATGTCACCCCAACCTTCATCTACCGCGCACTGAAAAAGATGCCACTACCCCTAGAAAATGAAGGGATCGCCACGCGCGACTTCATCTTCGTCGACGACATCGCCAGAGGTCTTATCCACTGCGCACTGTTTGGAAAAGGAGGAGATGTTTACAACTTGGCGACAGGAAGCGAAGTCTCCATCAAGGAACTCGCAGAAGGCATCAACGCCCTGACAACAAATGCAGGCGGTGTCGAACACCTACCAAAACGCCCATGGGACAATTCAGGAAAACGCTTTGGATGCCCAGAAAAAGCAAAAAATGACATTAAGTTTGTCGCCCAGACACCTTTCCTAGAAGGTCTCAAAACGACAATCGAATGGACACAGCACAACCTGCCTCTCATCGAACAAACGATGGCAAAGCACTCCACCCACATGCCGCGTCAATAAATAATTACGCCATGAAAGTCCCTCGCCTAAGGGTGAGGGACTACAGTTTGGAAGATTATTAAGAGACAAATGATTTAAAGCGTTATGTCGCAGCAGCGACATTACAATTGTTGCATCGCTACCGCGATGAAAACCTTATCAAAGGCGATCATAGAGATCCCCCCCTATGTTACTTGCCTATATTACTTCCCGCACATTCCCCTTCAATTAAAAAAATACTTTGTTTACATTAATCTCAATTAAACCAGGAACTCACATGCCCTATCTTCTCATCACTAGCGTCTATCTCTATTTTTTTATCTGCTATCTGATTAGCATAAAAAAAAAGGACTTCTCTCTCTTTGATCTCGCCTGGGCCACAGGCCTTCTCCTTCCATTAGCTTTAGCCGCCTTCTTCACACCCCCACTCTCAACTGGAAAAATCATTCTAGTCACCCTAGTCCTCGTTTGGGCTGTTCGTCTCACCTCTCACCTGTCGATGCGCTACCGTACTCATGGTAAAGACCGGAGATATCAAAAAATGGAATCCTCATGGGGAAACAGATGGCAGCTCCACGGATTTTTCAAAGTCTTCCTCCTCCAAGCCACACTTGCCTGGATCATTATCCTCCCTGAAATCCTCTACCTCCTTCTCGACCATAAAGTCTCCATCGGCCCTCTTTCTTTAGTTGGAATTGTCGTCGCCCTGATAGGATTTCGCATCGAAGCCATTGCCGACAGCCAACTTGCCGACTTCAAAAACGATCCGTCCCATCCCCCCTTCCTTCAAGAAGGATTGTGGAAGTATTCACGGCATCCCAACTATGTAGGAGAAGTTCTCTTTTGGTGGGGAGTATGGATCTTTTGCAGCGCTCACGTCCCTATTTGGACAGTGATCAGTCCGTTAACACTCCATCTACTTATTCGCTATGTATCGGGCGTGCCCCTAGTTGAAGAGCAATGGAAGAAAAATCCTGCCTTTGCAGCCTATGCAGCTTCGGTTCCTGTTTTTTGGCCATTTTTTAAAGCAAACAAGGACTCCTAGCAGATGACATTTCTAAACGGACATTACGAGCTATTCTCTTTTCTCAGCGTCCTTTTGCTCGCTGTCGTACATTTACTGAGCACGAGAATTCATGGACTCGATCGCTTTTGGCACCATAGACTGCTCTCTGCCGCAGGAGGAACCTCTGTTGCCTACGTCTTCATCAAACTCCTTCCCGAACTCTCCGAAGGTCAGGCATTACTCACAAAAACATTCGCAGGGACCTTCCCCTACCTAGAAAAACACGTCTACATCCTCGCACTCGTTGGCGTTATCTTCACCTATGGAATCGAACAATGGCGCCACAAAAAAACAGAGTTAGGAAAAGTTGCGTTTTGGAGCAATCTCCTCGCTGCCGCTTTCCTCAACTTTCTTATTGGAGACGCCATCGCGGACCAAAGCGACCGGGAAGTGCGTCCTCTTACTCTTTTTGTCATCGCCATGGGACTCCATAATCTGGTCAACGATCAGACTCTTCGCGATATTGACGAGTACTCTTTTAAACGGTTTGGAAATGGGATTTTAGTCAGCGCACTATTCATCGGATGGCTCACCGGCTACCTCAGTCATGTCTCGCAAGCGGCCATTGCACTAGCCCTTGCCTTCATCGCGGGCGGCATCATCGTCAACGTCCTACGCCACGAACTGCCCAATGCAGACATCCGCAACTTCGGCGCCTTCGCCATTGCAAGCATCGCCTATGCGCTGCTACTGCTTTCCATCGGATAAATTAACCTAAACGGTAAAAAACTCCACATTCCACAGACTAGACTTGAGGATTTTTCAGGTCGCGGATGCG
>CAYIYO010000018.1:24947-33973 GCA_964367715.1 uncultured bacterium | reverse complement strand
TCATTAAAAAAAACATCTCTGGATACTGCATTGATTCGTAAAACGATTTTCTTACTGCTTGATGATAGCAAAAAAATGGAAAGTCGAGAAAGAGAACAAAGAGAGAAAGGTCTAATTCACTAGTTATTGGTGATTAGGCCTTTCTTTGTGGGCTGTAGTTTGTATTCTAAGACAGGAGTGTTTGACCGCCGAGGTATTTCTGGAGCACTTCTGGGATGCGAACGGTACCGTCGGCATTTTGATTATTTTCCAACAAAGCGACCATGAGACGTGAAGTTGCAAGGCCCGAGCCGTTCAATGTGTGAACGAATTCTGGTTTTTCTTGTTTGGAGCGGTAGCGGATGTTTGAGCGGCGCGCTTGGTAGTCCGTGCAGTTGGAGACGGAAGATACTTCGTAATAGCGGTCTTGGCCGGGAAGCCATACTTCGATGTCGACAGTACGTGCAGCAGCAAACGACATATCGCCTGTGACGAGAAGCATGTTGCGGTAGTGGATTCCAAGTCCTTCGAGAATTTCTTCTGCGCAGGAGATCATCCAATCAAACGTCTGTGCACTATCTTCTGGTTTTGTGAAGCAGAACATTTCGACTTTGTTGAATTGGTGCATGCGGATGAGACCGCGCTCCTGTTTTCCTGCGGCGCCGGCTTCTCTGCGGAAGCAGGGTGTGTATCCCATGTATTTTAGTGGGAGCGACTCCGATTCTAAAATTTCGTCGATGTGGAGACCGTTGAGGGGAACTTCTGCTGTGGGAATGAGCCAGAGATTGAAGTCGTCATCCTTGATACGGAACTGTTGAGAAGCAAATTTGGGGAGTTGACCCGAGCCAAATAGTGTTTCTTCGCGAACGAGTAGTGGGGGCATCCATTGCATGAAGCCATTTTTGATGTGGGTTTCGATCATGTAGTTAATCAATGCCCATTCCAGACGAGCGCCCATGTTGCTGTACATTGGCCAGCCTGCGCCGGACACTTTTGCGCCACGTTCGAAGTCGAATAATTTTAATTTTTGGTTGAGCTCTAAGTGATTTTTGAATTGAAAGTCAAATGTCGGACGTTCGCCCCAGCTTTTTATCATCACATTTTCTTGTGGATCGAGGGCGACTTTAATGTCTTCCATGGGAAGGTTCGGAAGCTTTGCGAGCTCATCTTCTAATTGTTTTTCTAGGAGTGTGAGTTCTTGGTCGATCGCGTGCGTTTCATCGGAGATTCCGGACACTTCGTGCATGAGTTCTGTTGTGTCTTCGCCGCGGCGCTTCATCTCTCCGATTTTTTTAGAGAATTCATTGCGTAGAGATTTTAAGCTGTCTCCTTTGGTTTTGATGTCGCGGACACGGGTATCGAGATCGAGCAGGAGTTTGAGGCTTACTTCTGAGTCTTTTGTCTTTAGTCTCGCTTCCATTTCATCAGCGCTTTGGCGCAGCATCTTAAGATCCAACATAGTGATTCCTCATAATTAATTGTAGAATGGCAAGTATAGTCTTGCTCAGGAATTGAATCAAGTTTTCTAGCAACTAATAAATTATTTGAAGGGCCGGCTAAGAAACGAAGGGTGGAGACCCGTAAGATTCCAATCTCTTTTTTCGTTTCTCTATCGAGGATGGGGATGGTTTTCCAAACGACATCTTCACCGAAGAAATCCTCTAGGTTTTTTATTGGATCGATGAAATAAATAATTTGAGAATGGGTGAGTTGTTTTGATTCGGTGGCATTGAAGATGGCTTGCAAAATGGTGGTGAGGAGTTCGCGGTGCTGTTCTCTCCAAATAGGCTCTTCAAAGGCTTTTCTTAAGGCGGTATGTCCGTGCACGACGATTTCGTCAGTGCTTAGCTGTTTTTTTTCGATACGTGAACTGTGAAAAAATATATATAATTTTGTAGTGGTGTCGTCTTTTGTGTCTTCTTCGACGTTGTCTATGTCCGAGTGGGGGGGGGGGACTTCTATTGGATGCGAAGGGGTGAGGGGGAGATCGTCAAATACTCCATCTTCTGGGACAATTACTAGTTCTGTGGAGGAAATTAGATCCTGGTTTGGAGTGTTAATGCGTGTACGCAGTTGGCCGATGGCCGTTTTTAAAGAGCGGTATGCTTCTTTTGTTTCCGGGTAGGGGGAGAGTTTTTTTGCTAGGCGAGTAAATGTTTGCGCGTTGACTTTTGCTTTGAAATTGCCGTAGTAGGTGTTGACATTTTGTTCGATCCCTTCGAGGTGGGCAAGACAGTCGTCGCGATAGGAATTTGGGTAGTCTGCATTGTATTCAATCGTGTTGATTTTCCCTAAAATTGTTTGGAAGAGAGTTGCAATTTTTGTGTCGGGTTTTTCGGTGGCATGGATAATATTTTCTTCTTCATCGAGAGCGAGATAGGGTTCATCAAATCTGAGAGATGTGTCTCTGTATAGAGTCTGTAGATAATTTTGCGTATCGATCGCCATAAAAATCCGGGGTGAGAGTGATTTTTTGTCATCGAGATGTTGATAATCGTTTTTTAGATATTACGGCAAGTAAATTTTTTTTTGAGATAGGAAGGAGTAGATTCTCAATTCTTTCTTTTGTATGATTGCGAAAAAATCAACTATAAGGGGGTTCGTTTGCGCCTCAAGCGGATCAAAATTGTCGGATTTAAGTCTTTTGCGGATAAAGTGACGTTGGACTTCCATGAAGGGATCACTGGAGTTGTGGGACCGAATGGATGTGGGAAGTCGAATATTTCGGATGCCTTTCGCTGGGTGTTGGGGGAGACTTCTGCTAAGTCGTTGCGTGGGAAGAAGATGGAGGATGTCATCTTTGCTGGGACCTCCACGCGTAAGCAAGTGAATATGGCCGAGGTGTCGATCACGTTGACTGATGTGGGAGGGATGCTACCTGTCGATTATTCCGAGATTGAGATTACGCGCCGTTACTATCGGGAGGGGGAATCCGAGTATTTGATCAATCGCCAGCAGGTCCGAATGAAAGATGTCCAGGAATTGTTTTTGGATTCCGGCATGGGAAAAAATGCATTTTCGATATTTGAGCAGGGAAAGATTGATCAGATTATCCAGCTTAACCCTGTGGAGCGCCGTTATATTTTTGAAGAGGCAGCGGGGATTTTGCGCTTTCTTATTCGGAAGCGCGAGGCGTTGTCCAAGTTAGAAAAGACAGAAGAGAACATTAGCCGTGTGAAAGACATCCATAAGGAAGTTGAAAAACAGATTATTGTTTTAGAGAAGCAGGCAGAAGAGGCGCGTGCGTATAAAGAGAAAAAAGTACGGCATGAGGAGCTGGAGCGGTCATTGTATGTGGCGAAGTGGGACCAGTTTAGTGGGAAGTCGGAAGAGATCGGAAAGCGCATTGAAAATTTTAAGCAGCAGATAGAAGAAGGTAATGGACGTATTGCGGAGCTGCAGGAACAGATGCGGCAGGGAAAGGAGTACCTTTCTTTGGGTGAGCAGGAGTTGCGTGCGACCAGTGAGGCAGTTTATAAGGCACGCAGTGATAAAGAGATAAAAACACGCGAGCAGCTATCGCATCGTGAGCGTTTAACGGAGACCGTCGCCAAAGAAAAACAATGGCAGCACGAGGTTGACGGACTCGGGAAGCGCAAAGAAGAGCGTAAAAAGCAGGCGGAGCAGGCGGCTAAACAGCAAAAAGAGTTAGAAGAGACCCTTAAAAAGCAAGAAACGCAGCTCGATGCTTATAAAGCGAAAGTGAAAGAGTGTGAAGCGGAAGTGGAAAGACTGCGTGAGCAGCAAGAGGACATCCATCACGAACGTTTGAAGCATCTACAGAATGAAGGGGCGATCGAAAGCGAATTAAAGCAGAACCGTGTGCGCCAAGAGAGCTTACAGGAACGTAAAGCAAAAATTGAGACGCGAAAGGGACAGTTAGCGGTACATTTCAAAGAGGCTGGCGCGAAAGCAGCCGAGAAGAAAGAACTGTTGGATACGCAATCGACGGTTGTCGATACCCAAAAGAAAACGCTGGTACAATTGGAAAAGATCTTACAGAGCGTTAGTGAACAGCTTTTGGAGCATCAAACAAGTTATGATAAGGTCCAGCAAGAATATGCGGAAGGATCGGCGCGTTATCGTGCATTGATGCGTTTGCGTGAGGAGTTAGAAGGATTTTCTGTTGCGAGTAAGAAGTTGATGCAGGAGTCCTCGAATGCGAAAAGTATGCTTTCTGGAAAGTTAAAAGGATTATTTGAATATTTCACCCCTCCGAAAGAGTGTGAGGCAGCAGCGGCGGCTGTGATGCGTCCATATTCGCAAACTCTTGTTGTAGAAACACGAGCAGCATTAGATGAAGTATTGGCATTTGCGAAAAAGAATAAATTGCGTGATTTTTCTTTACTTTGTCTTGAAGGATTAAAGCAAAGCGATTCTTCTTCCTATAAAAAGGGAAAAGGAGTCGAATCATTAGCAAAAAAAATTGGCAACGACCCTTTTTCGGCGCTTTTTCTTCAGAATCTTTTTATAGCTAAAGATGCCGATGCCGGCGTGGCGTATGTGCGAGAAAATGGCGGAGCCGAGACCTGGATTGAAGGGGAAGAGGCATTGGTGGATCGTCATCAAGTGCTCTTTTATCTGTCCAAAGGGGAGAACAACATCTTTCTACGCGAAGCGGAGCTTAAGACGTTGGCAGCACGATTAAAAGTATTGGAAGAAGAAAAAAAGACCCTTGATGCTTCCTTAGAAGCACTTCGTTTGCAGCGCAACAAAGCGCAGGCCGAGCGTATTGAAGCCGATAAGGCCATTCGTAAGCTCGAGATGACCCTAATTGAAAGTAATTTTCAATTGCAAAAGCTTCAAAGCGATTTGGATCGCACCAAAAAAGAACAGGAAGAAAATGATGTCGAATTGACTGCGATCGACGATTCCTTACAACGATTGGTGGTGACTATTGCAGAGTTGACCGCGCATTCTTCTTCTATCAAGAAAGAAGGGGCGGGTGTGATGGCAAAGTCGACGACGATTGGAGAATCCCTTGCGACAAAGAGTGCACTGCTACGCGAGCAGCATGGGCTGCATGCAGAAGCAGAAAAAGCCTATCATCGCATGGCAGATGAGCGACGAAAAGTGATTCATGCCCTGCATGTGATTGAAGTGCAGGACCGTGAAGGAGAAGAGCAGGCGAAGCGCTTGCAACAAGAAATTTCCTCTAGCCGTGAGCTACAGACCCATTTTACAGAAAAAAGCAGTGCCTTTGAACACGCATTAGCCGAAGTCGAGAAAACTCTTGCTACTGCGGTCAATGCATGTTCTGCAATGGAAAAAGAGGTCGCCCGCCGAAGAAGTGTCCTAGAAGAGATCGATCAAAAGATCCAAAAAGAATCGATCCAGATTAAAAAGCTAGAAAGCGAAGAACATAAGCAGGGAATACAGGCGGCGCAGTCCGAGTCTGGACGCCACTCATTAGAGGCTGAGTTGCAAGAGAGGCATCAGCTGACTATTGATGAAGTCCGAGAAAAGTATCCAGCGTTAGCAATTGGAGTCGAACAGGCAGAACGCGAAGTGCGCAGTTTGCGTAAAGATCTTGAAGTCGCAATGAAGGACATTAATATGGCTTCCATTGACGAATTCCAGCATAACAAGGATCGTTACGATTATTTGAATCATCAAATCGACGACATGGGTGGATCCAAAGAAGAGCTGCTTGCGATCATTACTGAGCTCGACGCACAGAGCCGTGTTCTTTTTAAGACGACCTTTGAGCAGGTACGGGCGAATTTCCAGAAAAACTTCCGTATTTTGTTTAATGGAGGGGAGGCTGATCTTCAGTTTACAGAGGAAGGGGATGTGTTGGAGGCAGGAGTTGAGATTATTGCAAAGCCGCCTGGCAAGCATATGCGTTCGATCAACTTGTTGTCAGGAGGAGAGAAGTGCTTAACGGCGATGGCGTTGTTGTTTGCGATTTTTGAGGTGAAGCCTGCTCCTTTCTGCATCTTAGATGAAATTGATGCGCCTCTTGATGATACCAACGTTGAGCGCTTTTTGAATGTGGTGAAGCAGTTTATTGATCGTTGCCAGTTTATCATCATTACACATAATAAACGGACAATGGCAATTTGTGACCGTTTATTTGGCGTTTCGATGCAAGAGCGCGGAGTGTCCAAGTTACTTTCGATGGAATTTTCGAGTGAGAAGAAGAAGGAGCCAGCGCTTGTGGAAGAGCTATACCACGGTTCGGATAAATTTTGACATTTGGACAGAGCGAAATCCCAAAATTTACCTGAACCGTGGTATAGCCCCATTAAATGGATAAGGTTATCTGCCGATCAGGATAAGGACCCCTGCAGCGAGAGCAATGATTCCAGTGATTAGCCCTGGAATGATGATTCCTGCAACTGATGTTAGTCCGACGATGATCAAAAAGATCGCAAGAAGTAACATTCCGATGTTATTTGTAAAATGCATAAAAGCTCCTTTTTGGATTTGTTTTTGCTAATTTTTACAGTAATCATCGGTCTGTGACATGTCAATATTTTATTTTATTCTTGCGGCCTAAAAGTTGCCCATTCATTGGGAAAGTTTTGTTGGAGCAAAGCGGTCATCTCTTCTTGATTTTTTGTATTCGTGATGGTTTTTATGTCGTCAAAGCGTTTAATGAGTGTCGTTAAACGCTCACGTTCCATTCTTTCTTCCGTCGTTAGGCCGGAATCAGATTCTTTTGTCGAAAGTGTGGTGACCTGATCATTTAGGACTCTTCTATAGTCATTTTCTTTTAATATTGAGGTGGAGCCTGGGTTATTTTCTTTGTTAATTTTAATGGCAGCTTGTGCTGCTTCTCTTTTGACTTTGCCTAATAGGTCGATGATGAAGTCATCGAATGTTTGTTCTTTAGGTGCCTCGGAAGCTGCCGTTTTACGTAGTCCTGATATTCCAAAAGGGGAGCTTTGTTCAGAAGAAGCGACTTGCTCTTCTGTAGAAGTAGATTCACTTTTTCTGCTTCGTAAAGGCTTGAATAAAGGTTTAGTAGAACTCTCTTGTGTTGTAGTAGCTTGTGGGGGGGCCCGTTTTTTGAGTTTGTTTACTCCGCCTGCAAGTTCGCTTAAGTCTAAAGTGGCTTCGCCAGCAGATGCTTTGCTAGGAAGCTTTTTAGTAGTTGTAGAGGTATTGGCTTGGCGTATTTGAATATCAGGATGTTCAGATGAATTTAGAAAGCGATTTTTTGCTAAATTTAAGAAGGCGGTTTTGACATATTTTCCTTGAGTTTCCATCATCAGTTTCCAGTTTTCTTTTTGGTTTTCGTATAATTGAACAACAACGGGATCATTTTCTAACCTTTCTAAATGATTAAATAGTTCTATGTATTCGCTTTCAATCTCTCCGCTCTCTTTAATAAAAGAGCAAATGACTAGGAGGTGATCATTGGGATATTCTCGATTAATTTTTTCTTTTAATTCTTTTTCTTTGAGCGCGTTATTAAAAGCATGGAGTTCAAGTTCCTTCTCTTTTATTTGTTTACTCAAGGTACCTAATAAAGGGTTGTTACTATCTAAACCCGAGGTAATTTGTTGGAGCGTCATAAGAGCGGATTTTTTTTCGATATAAGAGGAATTTTTATCATCTACCGTATATAGACGATTTGTGTTGGCAAGCTCTTTGATGGCTGCGGAAGTCATGCCATTTCGTCCTTTTTGCTGTGCCTTAGGGGCGAAAGCTCCTCCGGGAGGTGGGGGAGGAACGCCTGGTCCGCCTACGCTGGGAGGAGGAGGTGGTGGTGGAGGTGCGCCTGGTCCGTCCATGTTGACAGGAGGAGGAGGTGGTGGTGGTGCGCTGGGTTTATTTTCGCTTGTGAGTGGAGGGGTATGAGGAGGAGAGAGATCGACAGGCTCTTCTTGTTTTGGGGCGAGTTCGTTTAAAAATGCTTCAAATTCTTCTGGATTTATTGATTCCCTCGATTCTTTTCCTGGAACGTAGATACTGTCTGTTAAAGAGGGGGAATTTTCTAGTAGAGTGATTGTGGTGTTGATTTTTGTGTTAAGAGCCCCAATGTCTACTTCATCTATAGTTTTAGAGACGCGGTGGTCAGGACCATAAAAACTTTTCATTTCATTAAACGCGCCTTTGGCATCATTTAATAAGGTTTGGTATTCTTTTAATTTTTGAATTTGAGCTGAGCTTTCTTCTTTTGTTGAGAGAGAGTGAGCGTCGGAGACTAGATCGCATATTTGATTGATTGTCGATCCCAGTGTGAACAATCCCTCGATGGTACTTTCATTGTTTTTTTGAAGATAGGTCTGTGTTGCTTCGGCAGCAGAAGAAATAATGTTTGAAGTAACTTCTACGCTTTTTTCTACGACGCCTCCCCATCCCCACCATGAGGAAGAGGCTGCTTCTTTTGGAGTTGCTTCTTTTACCTCTGCTTCGACTGCTGTAAAGTCCTCGTCTGAAAGATCCGATTGTTTATTTTGGTTGACCGAGATAAAGCGATTGCTTGTTTCATCATATTTAACGAATCCCTGAGAAAGTGTGGCTAATGAAGCGAGCATGTTTTTGATTTTTAGATCGTCGGCAGAGCTTATGTTTCCTCCTTGCAAATATTTTGATTCGATTGTTTTTGCTGCGGCAATCAAGTGGTTAAATTTATTGTTTAATGAAGGTAATCCTTGTGCTTCTGGTCTGGTATCATCTTTGTATGTGTTGGCGATATTTGCTAATCCAAATTTTGCAGTGTTCATTTTTACGATAAGAGAGGAGAGCTCTTTTTGAATGCTTTCTCTTTCTTTGGGGGTAAGTTGAGTTTGGTTTAATTTTTCAGTATCTGCTAAGAAAGTACTGATTTTTTTTTCTAATAGCTCTAAGTGTTTAACAGTACCACCAACACTACTATCCGTTTGAGATAGGGGGTTGAAATTATTCACTGTTCTAGCAAAGCTTTGGAAGTATGAAGCGGTGCTTACTCCTAGAACTGCTTGTGTAGCACCTGTTACATTAGAGGCTGTGATGGTGAATGTTCCTAGCTTTCCACTTTCTCCTGCTGTGTAAGAGACTTTTGCGCTTTTATCAATTTTTGCCAGAGAATCCAGAGTGTTTGATAGTTCTTGGTG
>CAYIYO010000018.1:0-24847 GCA_964367715.1 uncultured bacterium | reverse complement strand
TGCTGTTTTTAGAGCGAGAGGTTGAGAGGCTTTTTGTTCTTGGATGGGGTCTTTTGGGGCGATTGCTAGAGGGACGAATCGCGCGAGGACGACGTTACGATGGTATTTTTGAGGTTTGGGTTCACCTACATACTCGTATAGACGTGCGGCCGCTTCTTGCCAGACTTTATCGCTGCGGGGGCTCATGAGCATTGCTAGGGCAAAGCGCGCGGCGGCGGCAGAGCGTTCCGTCATGAGACGTAGGATTTGCATGACGTGGGAGTCGTCGAGTTTTTTTGCAGCGAAGGCACCATCGGTTTTGAGGATCAATTTGGCGGCGGAGAGGGATTCTAATTCAATGTAATCGATAAGAAGCTTTTGTCGGCGTGCGTCGGAGAGGTCTTGGCATTGCCGTTGCCGTTCGGTGAAGGTGGCGAGCATTTTCCATGATCCGTCGAGGATGATGGCGAGAATTTCTTGTTTGGTGGTCGAGGGTTCTGCGCGGAGGAGAAGTGTTTCGACAGCGAGGAATTCGGGAGTGAGGAAGAAGGCGTAGGCGAGAGTAGAGTCGGGATTATCTTTTGTTTTCTTTAGCGAGTGGAAGAGACCTTCGTCCGTTAGCGGCCATTGTTCTGTTTGGTAGAAGTGTTTAATGGCGGCGAAGTGTTCATCCGATAAGTTGGGGAAGACAGTGAGTGAAAAGGAGGAGCCTTCTTCGTCGACGCAGGTGAGCGTGCGTTTTTGTTGAGGAGGGGAGAGTCCTGTGACTGCACGGTGGAGGTCGAAGTAGTGGAAGGCGACCATGCATCCTAGGGCGAGATCACGTTCTGTGTAGCCATTTTCGATAAGGCTGGCGTCGTCGAGAGCTTTAACCAGATCGGGAAGAGCGAGTTGTTTTAGACGATGGACCCTTTCTTTGTTTGTGGTGTCGAGCGCGAGAGGAGCTTGACGGTCGCGTGAGGAGGCGGGTTTTAGTTCGCAATAGGGCGTGGGCGGGCGTTCTTTTAGGATCCAGTAAGCTGTGACGCCGATGAGAGTGATGTTGACTCCTCCGCTGACGATAAGGGCGATGGTCAGCGTGCGCATTTTGTGGAGGAGTTTGTTCCGCATGTTATTTTAGCCGGGATTCAAGATTGTCGAGTTCTTCTAGGATGCCTGTAGGCATTTTTTTTCCAAAAATTTTAAAGTATTCGCGGAGTTCGACGACTTCTTGTTGCCATTGTTCTTTGTTGATGCTGAGAAGTTGTTTGAGGGCTTTTTTTGTTATAGAGAGCCCTTTGGTGTCGAGAGCATTTTCTTTGGGGAGGTAGCCGATGGCAGTTTTGATGGCATTTTCGGCGCCGTCGGTGCGTTCGAAGATCCATTTTAGGATCCGGCAATTTTCGCCGTAGCCAGGCCAGAGGAATTCGCCTTTGTCTCCTTTTTGGAACCAGTTGACGTAGAAGATGCGAGGAAGTTTGTTTTTGTCGCCTTTTTTTTCCATGCTGAGCCAGTGGGAGAAGTAGTCGCCCATATTGTATCCGCAAAAGGGGAGCATGGCGAAGGGGTCGTGGCGAACTTTTCCTATGATTCCCTCTGCTGCGGCGGTCATTTCTGACGAGACGCTGGTACCCAGGAAGGTGCCGTGTTGCCAGTTGAAGGATTCGCAGACCAAAGGGACAGTTGTGGAGCGCCTTCCTCCAAAAAGGATGGCAGAGATTGGAACGCCTTTCGGATCTTCCCATGAGGGGTCGATGACCGGACATTGTGCGGCGGGGGCGGTGAAGCGGGAGTTGGGGTGGGCGGCGCGTTCTTTTGATGTGGCGGACCAGTTGTGGCCGAGCCAATTGATCAAGTGGGTGGGTGTTTCTTCTGTTAATTGTTCCCACCAGACATCGTCGTCGTCGGTGAGGGCGACGTTGGTGAAAAATGAATTTTTTTCCATTGAGAGCATGGCGTTGGGATTGGATTGCATGGACGTTCCGGGGGCGACGCCAAAAAATCCTGCTTCGGGATTGATGGCGTAGAGGCGACCGTCGCGACCGAATTTCATCCATGCGATGTCATCCCCTACTGTTTCTATTTTCCATCCGGGAAGGGTGGGAGTGAGCATGGCGAGGTTTGTTTTTCCGCAGGCGCTGGGAAATGCCGCGGCGAAGTATTTTTTTATTCCTTCTGGGTTGGTGATGCCAAGGATGAGCATGTGTTCGGCTAGCCAGCCATCATCGCGTGCCATGACCGAGGCGATTCTCAGCGCTAAGCATTTTTTTCCAAGGAGGGCGTTGCCGCCGTAGCCGCTCCCGTAGGACCATATTTCGCGTTCTTCGGGGAAGTGGACGATGTATTTGTTATCGACATTGCAGGGCCACGAAACATCTTGTTCGCCTTCTTCAAGGGGGGCGCCGACGCTGTGGAGACAAGGGACAAAGCTGTCGTCGCCTAGAATTTTTAGTACTTTTTTTCCGATGCGTGTCATGATGCGCATGTTGCAGACTGCGTAGGGGGAGTCGGTGATTTGGACGCCGATGTGTGCGATGGGAGAGCCTAGGGGACCCATGCTGAAGGGGACAACGTACATTGTGCGCCCTTTCATGCATCCGGAAAAAAGACCGTTGAGAGTTTTTTTCATCTCTTCGGGAGGGCACCAGTTGTTGGTGGGTCCGGCATCGGATTCTTTTTTGCTGCAGATGAAGGTGCAGTCTTCGACGCGAGCGACGTCGCTGGGGTCGGAGCGGCAGTAGAAGCTGTTGGGGCGTTTTTCTGGATTTAGCTTTTTTGCTGTGCCGGTGCTGACCATGAGGGCGCAGATTGCTTTGTATTCTTCTTCGGAGCCGTCACAGAAGTAGACATTTTTGGGTTGGCAAAGCTCTCTGCATTTTCTTATCCAGTTAATAAGAGAGCGGTTTTCTGTCCATGATTCGATTGAAGTCTCTGTTAACATTGGTGGCCTCCGATGTTATTTTCTAAGTCGTTGAATCTGTTTTAAAATATGTTATAGGCGCAATTTCTTAGAAAATTTGTCTATGTATTCCAATGATTTTCCCGTGCCTAGGCAGACAGCGAGCAGAGGGTTGCTAGGGATGATGGCTGAAAGACCGGTTTCTTTGATGAATGCTTTGTCGATGCCTTTTATGAGCGCGCCGCCGCCGGCGAGGACCATTCCGCGTTCGACAAGGTCGGCAGCAAGTTCTGGGGGGCATTTTTCAAGAGTTTGTTTGATAGATTCCGTTATTTGTTGGATGGCTTCGGCGAGACATTCGCGGATTTCGACCGAATTGATCCGTTTTGTGATCGGGAGACCTGACACTTGGTCGCGGCCGCGGACTTCCATTTCGAGCTCGTTGCCACCGAGAGGGTAGGCGGAGCCGATTGTCATTTTTATTTCTTCGGCTGTGCGGGGGCCGATCATGAGATTATACGTACGGCGCATGTAGTTCATGATGCAGTCGTCAAATTCGTCTCCGGCAATACGTAGGGAGCGGGATTCGACGATACCGCCGAGTGAGATGATGGCAATTTCTGTTGTTCCGCCGCCGATGTCGATGATCATGCTTGCGGCTGGTTCGTGGACGGGAAGGTCGACACCGATTGCTGCTGCCATTGGTTCTTCGATGAGGAATACTTCTTGTGCCCCGGCGTGGAGTGCTGAGTCTTCCACTGCGCGTTTTTCTACGCCTGTGATTCCTGAAGGAACAGCGATCAAGATTTTTGGGCGGAAGAGACTACGTGAGGGGGTGACGCGTTGGATGAGCGCCTTTAGCATTCCTTCGGCAATTTCGAAGTCGGCGATGACCCCGTCTTTCATGGGGCGGACCGCGTGAATTTTTCGCGGCGTTTTACCGAGCATGGCTTTGGCTTTGTGACCGACGGCGATGACTTCGTTTGTTGTGGAGTCGACGGCGACGACTGAGGGTTCGGCAAGCACGATGCCTTTTCCTCTCACGTAGACAAGAGTATTTGCTGTGCCTAGGTCGATGCCGATGTCGTTTGAGAAGACACCACGAAAGCGATTAAATTTTCCGAAGGCAGTATTGTAAAGCGAACTGAATGCTTTACCGAGATTTAGGGGGGCTTTTTTAGTCATGTGTCCTCAATAATAATTATGTCTGTAGCAGCTCGAGAACTTCTTCCCATGTCAGCTTTGAAATGACTTCTTCGTCTGTGCTGATCACTTTTGTGACGAGGCCGCGTTTGCGGTCTTGTAGTTCGATAATTTTTTCTTCGATCGTGTTGAGCGTGACCAGTTTGTAGGAAGAAACATTCTTTTTTTGTCCGAAGCGGTGGACACGGTCTGTTCCTTGCTTTTCGATGGCGGGATTCCACCAGGGGTCGTAGTGGATGACAGTATCGGCGCCGACCACGTTGAAGCCTGTGCCACCAGCTTTTAGTGAGACAAGGAAGACAGGAATTTGTTCATCTTCGTTGAAGCGCTTTACAATATCAAGACGATTCTTTGTGGAGCCGTCTAAGTATTCAAAGGGGATGCCTTGTTTTTTCAGGTCTTTGCTCATGATTTGTAGCATGCGCGTGTATTGGCTGAAGATGACTGTTTTGTGTTTTCCTTCGATGAGCGTCTGTAGAAGCTCCATGAGCATGTCGTATTTTGCGGAGTCGCCTGGTTCTGCTGTTTCTTTGGCGAAGATGGCAGGGTGGCAGCAGATCTGTTTTAGACGGGTTAGAGTCGCTAATACGTGAATTTGTACTTTGTCAAATCCTTCCTTCTGAACAAGCTGAGAGAGCTCTTTGCGAGCGGATTCTGCGTAGGAGCGATAGAGTTCGCGTTGGGTGTCCGACAGGGTGCAGTGGTAGACAATTTCTGAAACGGGAGGAAGGTCTTGTAGTACATCGCATTTCATACGGCGCAGGATGAAAGGGGAGACCTTACGTTTTAGGTTTTCGAGATTATTGCCTTTTTCTTGACTTGGACTGCGAATGTATTTTTCTACAAAGCGGTCGTAGGTGCTGAGGAGACCTGGCATGAGGAAGTCGAAAAGACTCCATAGCTCATCCAACGAGTTTTCTATTGGGGTTCCTGTGAGGATTAGGCGGTGCTGTGCTTGGATGAGTTTTACGGATTTTGCATTGCGTGTGCCGCGATTTTTTATGTGTTGGGCTTCGTCGAGAATGACATAGCCCAAGGTGGTTGCAGAGTATGCTTCGATGTCTTTTTGGAGGAGACTGTACGAGGTGATGATGACATCGTAGTCGTGAATTTGTTCGATTAGCTTTTTGCGTTGTGTGGGGGTGCCGTCGATGATCAATGTTTTTATTTCTGGATTAAACTTATGGAATTCTTCTTTCCAATTGTAGACCAGGGAGGTGGGGGAGATGATGAGAGAGACGCTTTTTGGGTTGTCGGTGAGGTATTGCGTGATTACAATGATTGCTTGTAGCGTTTTTCCTAACCCCATGTCATCTGCAAGGATTCCATTAAGATGCATTTGACGGAGTCTTTCCAACCAGTTGGCGCCTTCTTTTTGGTAGGTGCGGAGTTCGGCTTTGATTTTTTTGGGGACATCGCGGACTTTAACGTCGCGGGAGCCGAGCATCTGTTGTTGCATTTCGAGCAGTTTTTTGCTCATTTTGAATTTAACAGGCAGTTTTTCAAAGTCGGAAGGTTGAAGACTGGCGAGACTCCATAGAGGACGTTGTTCTTTGTGATCGTCGAGTTGAGTGAGACCCAGTTCGTCAAAAAGTTCGATGATTGGAGCGAGTTTGTCGAGGTCGAGGACAAGGATTTTATGTGAGGTATTAGAGCTTCCTTTTCCTTTTTTCTTTTTCTCTGTTTTCATTGTTTTGGAGAGTTCTATAAAGGCTTTTCTGGAGGAGATACATTCCCATAACGTACTGACGCTTATACCGTTAAGATGGCCATCAACAATGAGGTCAATTTCGTACATGTCAATGCGGTCGCTTTCATGTAGGTCGAGAGAAAATTTTGTGTCGTCGTAGATGAATTGGTCGAGAAGGTTTTCAGGGCAGATGAAGTTGACCCGGTGTTGATTGCGGGGGATGACCTCTGTCATGAATTCGACAATTTTTTTATCTGTTTTTGCGCAGAAGCAGCCTTGAACGGGGTCGAAAATAAAGTCTTGGAATAGATCTTGAAGAATTTTTTGTTCTTCAGAGAGATTGCGTGCGAGGATGCCTTGTTTGGTGACGAATTGGAGGATGTTATCGATGTCGACGTGGGCTTTTGCTGCAGGAACTTTAATTTTTCCGTAGAGGAATTGGACCGTTGCTTCGAGTTCACCGTTGAGGTAGTTGATGTGGCATTCTGCAGTTACCGGTTCGACATGAGGGTAGGTGACGAATTGGTCGAGGAGGTGACGATTTTTTCCTTCGGCGAAGCGGAGAAGCTCTGGTAGGGCATTTTCGACAAGAGTGCCGAAGAGAGGTTCGGGGATCGTCATGCTGCGGATCAGATCGAGATCGCGTAGGTGCTTTCTGCGGATGTTGTCTTCGAAGCCGTAGTAGCGATTGTTGAAGATCAGGCCTGGCTTGGCGCATTCGAAAAGGTTGACTCCTTCCAGAGTTGTCGTTTCTTCGTCCAGCCGGATGGTCGGATTCATTAGAATCTTTGGTGCGGGGGCTTCGAGATATTCGATTTCAAATTGGAGGACAGCACGGGCGTTGGAGAAGCGGAGAGGTTCTTCGAGGGATTTTTGGTAGAGACGTGGCATTTCTCTAAATTCGCGTTCTCCGCTATCGGAAGAGGAGACCGTAGGGATTGCTTTTGTTGCGGTGGCAAGTTGGTAGACATCTGCGATCATTGTGCCGAAAGCTTCGTGTTCCATCTCTGCGAGGCGAGGAGTGGGCTCTAAGTTTTTTTTGTCTGGGAATTGCGCAGAGGTGATCATGGCTTTGAGGAGAGCGAGACTTTCGTTGTCGAAGGAGTTCAGAGTAAAATAATAGCGTTTACTGCTGATGTAGAGTGGTTCTTTGTATTGGATGGCGTCGAGGAATTCTTTAAGATTTGGAATATTCAGTGGCTTTGAGCGATAGGGAAGACGGAGGGCAAGTTGGAATTCGACTTTTTTTGTGCGGTGGGCATCTTGTTGCGGATTGAGGTCGAAGATGACGACTAGTTCAGCTTTATCTTCTGTTAGTTGTTCTTCTGGGAGAAAGAAGGAGGATCCTCCTAGGATATCGGACGCCCCCAGGTATTCTTCAAGGAGCTCTTTTAGTTGTTTTTTGTCTTTGCGCGCAACTTCGTTATGTTCGGCTGCTTTGATTGTTTGGATGAGAGTTGCCGCTTCTTTTTTGTTTGTTGTAGAAGGGGTTTGGTCTAGGTTTGTTTCTTTTCCGTATTTGACGATGATAGAGTCTAGGTGTTCTTCCATGTAGAAGACGACGGCGGCGAGATGTTGGCAGTCGTAGTTGTAAGGGCAATCGCAGTCGGAGTCGATGACGGTGGATTCTTGGCGATCTACTTCAATTTGGCATTCGTAGGTATTTTCGTAAGCCCCTTGTACACGGCAGTTTAGGTGAACATTTTGTGCAGAAAGGTTGACGATTTTGACGGATTCTACGGTTCCAGATTGGAATCCAGATTGCCCTTCTTTAAGGATAGATGGAGAAAAGTCTTGTTTCAGTCTTCTAAAATTAAGCATATTTCAAATGACATTCCTAAGCTACTATGTTGACCCCTTGCGGTGCAGTATAATGACGATAACAGAAACTGTCATTATCTTTTACGGTGCAAAAGGATAAAATTTTTATCGCTTTGTTTTTCAATAATTTACACAAACCACTCGCATTATAATCGACTTGAAAGTGACTTATATTCGATTTAAAATCCAGTTTTAAAAGGTAGTAGAAAAAATAGAGGGGATTTTGCATAAACAGGATTAATACCGAACGTGACTCAAAATTTGGATTTTTGAACGCGTCAAAGCCCCGCGGTGAAGCGATCGGAAGTGGGTCAATATTAATAATATTCACCCACTTCCGATCGCTTCACCGCGGGAGCTTTCACGCAGATCAAAAAACAAATTTTGAATCACTTTCGGTATGATACCGAACGTGACTCAAAATCATGTTTGGTAAAAGAGTTTATGAGTTCCCCACCGCTGGTTCTGTATCAAAGTTTCCTCCATTCTTTGGTATAGAACCGGCATTTTTTTCTTATCAGGACCCCTTTTTTACAATTAGACAAGTGACCGTGCGGTCGTTGCCTCCCATACTAATCATCATTCCGTAGGGCGAGTGTAGCTTTGCTTGATTCGGCGCTGTGCCCGTCAGTTGTTGATGTAGATCGACCAGTTGCCGCACCCCTGTTGCTCCTGTGGGATGTCCGAATCCCCCTAGGCCTCCCGAGAGATTCGTTGGAAGTTTCCCTTTGAGATGTGTGTTGCCTTCTAAAATAAACGCAGGTGCTTGACCGGTAGGGGCAAGACCGATTGCTTCTAGGGCTAGGAGGGCGGTGATTGTAAAACAGTCGTGAATTTCTAGGATGGCAATGTCGTTGAGAGAGATCTTTGCCATTGCCAGTGCTTTTTTTACTGCTGCGGAGGTGGTGGAGAGAAATGTGGGGTCGATGGGTTTCTTGGTGATGTCGGCGACAGCTTCTCCTATTCCGATGATTTCGATCGCTTGACTGAGGGGAATCCCGGAGCGCTGAAGACCTTCTTCCGAGGTGATGAGTAAGGAGGCGGCGCCGTCGGAGATTTTCGAGCAGTCTGTGTGATTGAGGTGGGGAACGAATTTTTTTGGGTCGGGTGGAAGCATTCCTGTTTCGAAAAGAGAGGGATTTGTGTTTTGGTATTCTTGTGCTTTTGGATTTTTTCTAGCGTTTTCGATCGCATTTTTGTACCAGGTTGCCATTGCTTCTCTTGTGAGGGCGTAGCCGTATTTTTCGTAGTATCTGCCGGCGCGGTCGGAGAAGATGCCGGGGAAGAAGTGGGCGTGGCCGTTTTTACGTTCGCCATTGTAATAGGCGGCGCCGGCGAGGATGTCTGCGCCGTAGACCGATTTTACAGTATTTTGGATTTCGAAGCCGGCGACAAAGGTCGATTGGGAGAGTTCGGATAGGATGCTTCTGATCCCCATTGCGATGGCGCGGCCGCCCGTGCCGCAGGCGCCTTCGACAGCAGTGCACGGTTTGTCGGTAAGGGCGGGGAGCATGAAAGGAAGGAATCCTGGAAGGTTTCCTTGCTGGATAAAACGGGCGGCCATAAAGCTGCCGATGATTCCTTCATCGAAGGTAGGGAGTGGAATTTGTGCGCAGGTTCCTTGGGCTGTTTCTGTTATGTAGTCTTCAAATTGCCGCATGGGTTGTTGAGGGTTGAATTCTTTTCGTCCTGCGCCCATGAAGACCGTGGTGTATCCTGCGGTAGCGAATATTTTTTTTCTTAGAGAGGACATTATGAGGAACTCCCCATGTTGATTTCTGTCGGACCGTAGAGATGATAGAATCCGAGCTTTAATACCGTGGTGATGTCATCGAGGTTTTTTGCGACCTTTTGTTTGACGAGAGAGTGCGCAATGGATTGTGAGTGTGCGATAAAGTTTTTTGAGAGCTGAGCGCCTTTAGTGTTGCTTATAAAGAGTTCGGAGAAATAGGGGAGAAGAATTTCTAGAGGAACTTTTGATTTCTGAAGGCTTTTCCAGGTGGGGGTGTCGGCGGGGATGGGGCCGATGGTAGTGCGGCAGTGGGTGCTCCAATCTCCCTCGTTGTAGGCCCACGTTTCCTTTGTGGTTTCGTCATAAATGCCAGTGGGCGTGTGACCGTTGTAGGTGAAGAAGCCGGGGCGTTGGGAGCCGTCGGGGTGTTGGCCGCCTCGCATTCCTTGGTCGAGCATTTTGGTGATGAGAGGTGACGTTAGAGCGGGATCCATGATCGAGGCGATGGAATCACAGACATCGAGACCAACATAGTCGGCCAGTTGGAAGATTCCCATTGGGCGGACGAGCAAATCTTGTGTGACAGTATTGACGATGTAGAGCGCTTCGTAGAGAGGACGCTCTTCTGCTAATTCTGTTGCAAGTGTGCAGGCGTAGTGGAGTTCTCTGATGAAGTGGCCGTTGCCGATAAAGCCTGCGATGGGAGCGGAAAAGATGGCGGTTTTTTTTAGGCGGCCAGCGAGTGTGGTGGCAAGGTTCAGAAGTTCCGGAGAGGTTTTTAGGGAAGGAATAATTTCGATGAGTTGTTGGATCGAAGGAGGATTGTAGAAGTGGAATCCGATGAGACGACCTTCTAGTTCGCTTTTTTCTTCTAAGTGGTCGATTGGAATCGATGAAGTATTGGTAAAGAAGAAGGCGGTAGGGGCTGCTACTTTTGCAACTTTTTTTAGGACGTCGCTTTTGATGGCGACATTTTCGATGATCGCTTCGAAGATTAGTGAGGCATCGCGTGCTTCTTCTATTGAGGTGCTGTAGCGCACACTGTCTAGTGCCTGGGTGAGGAAGGTATCGATGATCTCTTTATTGCTGACGAGGGAGGGGACCTCTGCGTAGAAAGTACGTAGAGGTTCGATCATCCGTTCAGTATATTTTTTTAGGTGAGTGCGGAGGTAAGAGGGTAGGGAGCGGAGAAGTTCGTTATTGGTGTCGATGAGTGAAAGCTGAAAGGATTGCTTTTTTTCTGCTGCGCAGAGGGCATATTCTTGTAGGAGAAGGAGGGCAATGCCGCGGCCCATCTTTCCTCCGGCCCCTAGGAGTGCGACGTGTTGTAATGGTGGATTAGTAATAGTCATTATTTGATTTTTCATAAAAACAGCGTTGATGTCAAAGAGAAATTTTGGGAGACTGCGGATAATGTATAAGAGGTAGCCATGGCATTTAATAGTTCGGGATGGAAATTTCGTGAGGCGTTGAAAGAGGAAAGACCTTTGCAAATCATTGGAGTGTCCAATGCGTATGTGGCGATGATGGCGGCGCGTGCGGGTTACAAGGCTCTTTATTTGTCAGGGGCGGGAATAGCGAATTATGCATTTGGGCTGCCTGACAGCGGAATTACGACTTTAAAGGATGTATGTGAGGAGAGCCGACGTGTCACGGCAGCTATTAACCTTCCTGTGCTTGTTGATATTGATACTGGATGGGGTGATGCCGGGGAGACAGTCAGACAGCTAGAAGCAGTAGGCGTGGCGGCTGTGCAGATCGAGGATCAGGTCGAAGATAAGCGCTGTGGGCATTTGGATGGTAAACGACTTGTTTCTGTTGAAGAGATGTGTGAACGAATAAAAGCGGCTGTTGGGGCGAAGAAAGATCCTTTTTTTGTTGTGATGGCGCGGACGGATGCGTTGGCAGTCGAGGGAATGGAGGCGACATTGGAGCGAGTGGTTGCATATTGTGCGGCGGGGGCGGAGATGATTTTTGTTGAGGCAGTGACTGAGCTTGCGCAGTATTCTACGATCAAGGCGGCGGCACACGTGCCTATTTTAGCGAATATTACTGAGTTTGGGAAGACCCCTATGTTTACGACTAATCAGCTGGCAGAACATGGGGTAGAGATGGTCCTGTATCCGTTGTCTGTGGTGCGGACGATGAATAAAGCGGCAGAGAATGCGTTGAGAGAAATTCGCGAGAAGGGAACGCAGGAAGGGATAGTAAAGGATATGCAGACCCGTCAGCAGTTATACGATGTTTTAGAATATGAGGCGTAGTAATGGTAGATTCAATAGAAAAAAAGAAAGTGGGTGGGTTGGCCGGAATTGTTGCGGGGGATTCCGCGATTTGTCTATGTGGGGCGTCTGAGGAGAGCTTGCTTTATCGAGGATATTCCATTCAAGATTTGGCGGCCCATAGTAGTTTTGAAGAGGTTGCGTGGTTGCTGTTGAGAGGAGAGCTTCCGACCCAGGAGGAACTCAAACAATACAAAGCGAAGCTACGCTCTCTGCGAGATATTCCTGTAAATTTAAAAGCCATCCTCGAGCAGATTCCACGCCATGCCAATATGATGGATGTCCTGCGTACCGCGTGTTCTGCATTGGGACATTTTGAGCCGGAGAATCCTAGAGGCAATACGTTTGATGTGGCCGACCGTTTAATTGCGTCATTTGGATCCATTTTATTGTATTGGCAGCGCCTTCGTGAGACGGGAAAGCGGCTGAATTTGCAAACGGAAGATGAGACAGTTGCGGGGCATATTCTTCATTTGCTGCAGGGGCATCCTCCCAATGAGACGCGCCGCCGCTGCTTTGATGTGTCCTTAATTTTGTATGCCGAGCACGAATTCAATGCGTCCACTTTTACAGTAAGAACGATTGCGAGTACGTTATCCGATTTCTATTCTTGCATTTGTGGAGGAATTGGGGCGTTGCGTGGACCTCTTCATGGAGGGGCGAATGAGGCGGCGATGGCCTTAATAGAGAAATACGACACTCCCGAGCAGGCAGAAAAAGGGGTGATGGAGATGCTTGCTTCGAAGCAGCTGATCATGGGATTCGGCCATCGCGTGTATACTACTTTGGATCCGCGCAATGCCATCATCAAAGAATGGGCGAAAAAACTAGCAATCGAAGCAGGGAATCCACAACTTTTTAAAGTTGCCGAAAGGATAGAAGAGGTCATGTGGCGCGAGAAACGGTTATTCCCAAATCTCGATTTCTATAGTGCGATTGCTTACCGTTTTTGTGGATTCCCTACATCTATGTTCACTCCGCTTTTTGTGATGTCGCGGATTAGTGGATGGTCGGCACATCTATTAGAGCAGCGGGCCAATAATAAGTTGATTCGACCTGGCAGCCATTATATCGGACCTGAGGCTACAGTGTGGGTACCGATCGAACGGAGGCAGGGATGACCGACATACCTTTTGACGACGTGATTGAGAAGATTGCGGACTATGTTGTTAACCATAGTAAACACAGTGAAGAGGCGTATACCACCGCACGTCTTACTCTTGGAGATGCCTTAGGATGCGCCATTCTCTCCTTGCGTTTTTCTGAGTGTACAAAATTGTTGGGCCCGGTGGTCCCTGGAACAGTCGTTCCTTATGGCAGTCGTGTCATCGGAACGTCCTATGTGTTGGATCCAATTCGCGCGACGTTCAATATAGGAGCCATGGTGCGGTGGCTCGATTTTAATGATACCTGGCTTGCCGCGGAATGGGGGCATCCTTCTGACAATATCTGTGGACTGCTTGCGGTGATGGACTATCAATCCCGTGTGAATCAGGGGGTGGGACTTTCGGGTCCTACCGTCCGAGACCTGTTAACTGCAATGATCACTGCGTATGAGATCCAGGGGACCATTGCATTGAACAATAGCTTCAATAGGGTGGGATTTGACCATGTGATTTTGGTTAAGGTAGCGACAGCTGCTGTTGTGACAGAGATTCTAGGGGGCGATAAAAATGATGTGGCCATTGCGCTTTCGAATGCGTGGATTGATACAGGTCCTTTGCGCACCTATCGCCATGCCCCGAATGCAGGATCACGAAAGTCCTGGGCGGCAGGAGATGCGGCAAGTCGTGGAGTGAGTTTAGCCTATTTGGCGATGCAGGGGGAAATGGGATATCCCTCTGCGCTTTCGGCAGAAAAATGGGGGTTGTACGACGTGCTATTTAAGGGAAAGCCGTTTGTGATTCCGGATACCCTCGGATCGTACGTGATGGAGAATATTCTTTTTAAGGTCGCTTTCCCTGCAGAATTTCATGCGCAGACAGCGGTTGAATGTGCGATCAAGCTGTATCCCATGGTGAACAGTCGATTTGATGATATCGCCTCGATTACGATTGAAACACATGAATCGGCACTGCGTATTATCGATAAAAAGGGGCCTCTGCACAATCCGGCTGCGCGGGACCATTGTTTGCAGTACATGACAGCCATTGCTTTATTGCATGGAAATTTGACAGCGGAACATTATGAAGATGTTGTTGCAGAAGATGCACGCATCGATCATTTACGTGCCTTAATGCAGGTGAAAGAGAGTACCAAGTACAGTAAAGATTATCTTAATCCAGCCAAGCGCTCGATAGCGAATGCTGTGACAATTCATTTCAAAGATGGGACGGCTTCTTCTCGGGTGGAGGTCGAATATCCTTTGGGACATCGTCGAAGAAGAGAAGAAAGCCTTCCTCTTCTTTATCAAAAGCTCGAAGAGAATTTATTAACGTATTATGAACCTGAACGCGTTGCCAAAGTCGTTTCGCTATTTAGAGATGATTCTATGAAAGTGGACGAGATGCCAGTCTCAGCATTCATCGATCTATTTTGCTAATCAAAGAGTGGAGCTCTCATACTTACTCCTTTCTGTAAGTGATTGTGTTGGGGGGAGAAATTAGAAGGTCGCTGTTTTACCTGTTGCGCTCGCAACAGCTACCTTAAATTAAAGTGTTGGATAAGGAAATATAACGTTTTGGATGGCAGTCATTTTTGCGGCTCTTTTCGCTTCCGGGCTGCTTTCACTTATTTCTGGGCATCTTTTTGTTTTTATTTCTTTTATGCGTTGAGCAAGCCGATGACCAAAAGTAATACTGGTCTCTGAGGCATGTTTAGAAGTCTCTGTAGGAGAAATTTGAGGGGAGGTATAAGGAGTGGCGCAGGCAAAGTTCGTGGATGATTCGTTATCATCTCGTTGATTGGTTTGAGAGGTAGGGAAAATCGCAAGTGGTGGGATCGGGTGCATTGATATTTCTATGTTTTTTGTTAAAAATAAATTTAAAGTTAACATAAAGGTCAATTTTTTAAAATAGAAATTATACTAAACGCATTGGATTTTCCAAAAGAGTTGCATAGAAATGGGAGAATGTGGCGGCGAGGTCGCCATCAATGAGACGATGGTCAAAACTCCATGAGAGGTTGAGAGTGTCACGTGCGACAATCGTCTCATTTTTTATGGCCGGTTGTTTGTGGATGCGAGCGACTGCTAAAATTGCCACTTCGGGGTAGTTTAAAACGGGTGTTGCCCATTTGCCTCCGCCTAATGCGCCGTAGTTACTGATCGTGATCGTGGAGTCTTTCATGTCTTGAGGTAGGAGTTGGTGGGCCTTTGCTTTTTCTTTAAGTGATTCGTAGGAGCGTATGATTTCTTCCAGGGACATTTTTTCCACTCCTTTTAGGACGGGAACGATCAGGCCGTATTCCGTGCTCATTCCGATGCCGATGTTGTGGGGCTGGTGTACGTGAATTTGGGAGGTTTTCGTATCGAGACTACTGTTAAGAAGAGGATAATTTTTAAGTGCGAGGGAGAGGGCGCGAATAAAAAAGGGCATGTAAGTCAGGTTGATTCCGGTTTTTTCTGCTTCTTTTTTTATGTTTTGGCGGATTTGGACTAGGCGTGTGGCGTCGACTTCTTCAAAATAAGAGAAATGGGCGGCTTGGTGGATGGATTCGTGCATCTTGTCTGCCATGCGCTTTTTTATTCCAATTAGAGGAATTAGCTCATCGTCGGGAAAGGTCGTGATTGGGGAGAAGGTAGCATCAGAAGCGCGCGAGTGCTGTTTGAGATCGTGGATGGTGATCCGCCCATCCTTTCCTGTGGGTTTTACTGTATTCAGATCAATCCCCATGGTACGTGCTAGATGGCGTGTGGGAGGGGTTGCGAGGAATTTTCCTGAAGGTGATTCTGATTCCTGATTAGTTTGTGGAGCCTCTTTTTGCGTGCAAATATTGGAAGTCTTTGCAGCGGAGTGGGAGGGTGTTAAAATGATTTCAGTGGCGACTTCGATGTCGTAGAGCGGAAGCCCTTTTGTGGCGATCTCTCCGGCTTTGTAGTATTGCTTGGCGAGACGTCCGGGATAAGGGGCGGGGAGCTCTACTGTGGCTTTGTCTGTCATGAGGACGAGAATCGGCTCGTCTTGTGTGATCGTATCACCTCTATTTTTGAGCCATTCGATGACTTCGCCTTCGACGACGCCTTCTCCGATATCGGGCATGTTGACTGTGAAAAGGGGCATGGGGGAGTTCCGTTAAAAGTCTAGGGTGTCGATTAGTGCTTGTTTGACTCTTCGTGCATCGGGCAAGTATTCTTCTTCAAGCGTATGGGGGAAAGGGGTGTCCCATCCGCAGCAGCGCTTGACGGGGGCTTCGAGGTGGAGGAAACATTTTTCCATGATCAGTGCGGCAATTTCCGCTCCAAACCCTTGTGTGCGAGGGGCTTCGTGGGCGATAACGCAGCGGCCTGTCTTCTTTAGTGAACAGATGATCGCATCGAGATCGAGGGGATTGAGAGAGCGCAAGTTGAGGACTTCCACATCGATACCACTTTCGTCGTATAGCTCTTTGGCGGCTTGCATGTTTTGGTGATGTTGCGCCCCCCAGCCGATGAGCGTAATGGATTTTCCTTCGCGAGCGAGGTGAGCTTTTCCTAGGGGAATGGTGTAGTCTTCTTCAGGGACCTCTTCTTTGATGGAGCGGTAAATACGTTTTGGTTCGAAGACGATGACAGGGTCGTTGCTGCGGATGGCGGAGATAAGCAGACCCTTGGCGTCGTAGGGACTAGAGATCATCACGACGTTGATGCCGGGAGTGTGGAGAAATTGTGCTTCGGGGGATTGGGAGTGGTAGTGGCCGCCGTGGATACCTCCTCCGTAGGGAGTGCGAATGACAAGAGGGCAGCTGTATTGATTGCCTGTCCGGTAGCGCATCTTAGCGAGCTCGTTCACGATTTGGTCGTAGGCGGGGAAGATGTAGTCGGCAAATTGGATTTCGCAGATTGGTTTTAGGCCATATTGTGCCATTCCGATGCCGAATCCCACGATTCCTTGCTCACTGAGAGGGGCGTTGAAGCAGCGGGCTTCACCGAACTCTTGTTGTAGTCCTGTGGTGACGCGGAAGACGCCTCCAAAGTAGCCTGCGTCTTCGCCGAAGGTGACTAGGCGGCTGTCACGTGCGAATTCCTGATGGAGCGCTTGATTGAGGGCTTGGATAATTGTCAGTTGTGCCATCTAGTGATCCGGATAAAAGCGTTGGAGTTCGCGGTATTCTTCTTCGAGTTGAGGAGGGACGGAGAAGTAAACATCCTCGAAGAGAGATTTTAGTGAGGGGCGTGGGGTTTGTTTGGCAATTTCGATGGCATCGGTAACTGCCTTGTAGAGCTCTTCTAGAATGTTTTTTTCTTTGATTTCATTCCATAAGCCTTTTTTTTCTAGGTAGCGGCGGAGGCGGACGATCGGATCTTTGCCTTTTTGGTCGCTTTCTTCTTCTGTCATCCGGTAGCGGGTGGGATCGTCGGAGGTGGAGTGTGCGCCTAGGCGGTAGGTCATCGCTTCGATGAGGACTGGACCATTTCTTTCAATGCAATATTGCTTGGCTTTTGCGACCACGTCGTAGACGGCGAAGAAATCGTTGCCGTCGACGCGATATGTTTTAATGCCGTAGCCGATGCCTTTGGGCGCGATCCCTTCAGAGGCGAATTGCTCTCGGGAGGGTGTGGAAATGGCGTAACCGTTGTTTCTGCAGAAGAAGATGGCAGGGGCTTTCCTTACTGCGGCGAAGTTGATGCCGCAGTGGAAGTCGCCTTCAGAGGTGGCTCCTTCGCCGAAATAGGAGATGGCGATGCTTTTTTTTCCTTGAATTTTCATTGCATAGGCACAGCCGGCGGCGTGTGGAATTTTTGTTCCTATCGGAGAAGAGACAGTGACGATATTGAGGGCGCGGGAGCCAAAGTGGTTGGGCATTTGGCGTCCGAGAAGAAGATCTTTTCCATTACAGAACATATGATGAAGATAGTCTTGGATGGGGAATTCGCGCCAGAAAAGGATGCCTAATTCGCGGTACTGGGGATACATCCAATCGTTGTTGTTGAGGGCGGCGGCGCTGGCAACGGCACAGGCTTCTTCACCTAAACTGCTCATGGCAAATGAGATGGTTCCTTGACGTTGAAGGGTGATCATGCGTTCGTCGACGTGACGCGTTGTCATCATCGTTTTATAGCCTTTAAGGAGAAGCTCATCGGACAAGGCAATGGGGCAAAAGGGGTCTAGGGTGCCATCGGTGTGGAGATAGGAAAGAGTCGGGTAATCGTTTGAGTGGTGTTCCATACGAAATAAGATAATATTTTAATCGATTCCCGCAAAGTTCTTTTTTTGTGTATACACAAGCCAATTTTTGAATTCACTTGTGTATACCATAGCGGCGTTGGAGTATAAAAAATTTAAATTTTTTTGTTTTTGTTCCTTTTGGTGAACAGAAGGGATTATTTTGGAGTTTTTCCTTTAGAAAGAGTGGTTAAAAGCGGAAGGAAAAAGCAAAATATTCGATTTTTTCAAGATGCGTTTCGAGGAATGTTTCAAAATCTGTTTAAAGGCGTTTCTTTTTGTGTTTAGATCGTTTTCACACGCTTCCGCTAATTATATAAAGAAAAGGATCTTGATCGAATGGTGGACTTCTAAAACAGCTTGAATTGCATTTGCACTTTTTGTTGTTTATATTTGATTTGAAGCACATTTTGAGCAGAAATTTTTAAAAAAGAGCGATTGAAAAATATGTCCACTGTAGTATACACCTAAAAATAAGCGCATGTTAATTCAAAGGGTTAAGAATGGATGAAGAGACAACTGTCGTCACAGAAAAAGTTGTGGCAACGGAAAGAAAAGAGCAAATGATTTCACCCATTGAATCAACGCGTATCTTAAAGAAATTGTCGCAATCGATTGCAGAAGAAGATTTAAAACGTTTTAAAGAAACATTAAAAGAGGCTGTTCATCTTAGCGGAAACGTATCCTGTCTAGCAAAAAATGCAGGCCTTAGCCGAGGCACATTATATAAGGCAATGCAAGAGGGATCCGATACCGGCCTGGGAACGCTTCTGAAGTTATTTCATGCGTTGGGCATGGAATTAGTCGTGACAAAAAAAACGAGAAAAAGTGGAAGTGAGAAGGTCAGAGGTCCTTCTTCAAAAACTCCTATTTGGAAATCGGTTGTTTCATTTTTTTCAAGAGATTAAAGGGATCATATGACAAATAAAAATGTTTTTATTTCACACAATCAAGTGCGGATGCACGACACTGACATGGCGGGACGCCTCTACTTTGCGCGCCAGTTTCGTTTTGCTCATGATGCATTAGAAGATTTTGTTGAAAGCCAGCAGATGAATTTTAATTATGTTTTTCATGAAGCCAGTTTCCTTTTTGTGATTGTGCATTGTGAAGCGGATTACTTTGAGCTGCTAGAGGTAGGAAATAAATTGACCTCACACCTTTCGGTCGAGCACATTGGCACAACTTCTTTTACCCTCTTTTATCAATTCTTTACACAAGATAAGAAGTTGGTGGGGACGGCAAAGACGGTGCACGTCACATTAGATAAAGTTTCTCAGAAGAAAACTCCTATCCCGGATCAGTTAAGGAAAGCTCTTGAAAAATACCAAGTGAGTGCATAAGTCTCGGCTGGTTTATACCGCAGAGCAGTCTCCTAGTTTCTCTTTTTTTCTCTGCTCCTCGGTATAAATCTATCGTTCAGTACCTTTTCTATAAAGACACGAATAATGTCGCGCTGCAAATTTTTTCCCCGTTTTTCCTGTTGGCACGTTTATTGCTATTACCATGCTAAATAGCTTCACAACACTGATCCTTTGTTCTTCACTTAGTTAATAATTAAAAATAATTTTAACAACTTAGTTTATTAATAATTGTAATTTGTGATATGATCAATAATATATGATAACTAAACTGTTTATTTAGTTTATTAACATATTAAATAAAAGAGAATAAACCATTATATGACGTTATTACGTATACAGCCTTTAGAAGACCGTATCGTTTTCGATGGTGCGATCGCTCATGATGTGAGTGCTCCTCCACAACAGACCGCAGCTCCTGCAGCTTCCCATGCAGAGCCTGCTGCGGATGGAACGTCATCTCTCCCTGAAAAAAATGTCTTAGTCATCTCTCATGCCGTTGCCGATGCAGCAGCTCTTGAGAAAGCTGCTTCAGAGAACACAATTGTTGTGGGATTTGATTCTAATACATCACTCTCAGAATTATACTCACAAATTAATGCTGCCCTTAATGGAACTAAGGCGGCAACGATTGCCTTTGCGACAGACGGGGCAAAAGGAAACTTTGATTTAGTTAAAGGCGTGCGCGTTTCTTCTGAAACAATTACAGCGTCACCTGAAAATCGTGATTTGATTAATTTTTGGAATCAGGTTGCTTCTAGTTTAGTTGCGAATGGTTCGATTGACATCTTAGGATGTAATGTTGCTAGCGGAGATGCGGGCTTACAATTTTTAACACAGTTCGAATCATTAATTAATGCGAATGGAACAGACATTGCAATTAATGCTTCAACAACATTTACCGGATCTTCATCTATGGGTGGGGATTGGATTCTTGAATATTCTTCAAAAAGTTCAATGAGTAATATTGATGCAGGAGCTCGTTATTTTGCGAATAATGAGCAGCTTGCGTGGGACCATGTGCTTGCACCTGGAATTACTGTGACTCCTATTTCTGGATTAGTGACAACGGAAGCGGGTGGAACAGCGTCATTTACTGTGGTATTAACACAGGCACCGACTGCCAACGTGACAATTGGCATTACAAGTAGTAACACTGCTGAAGGGACTGTTTCTACTAGCAGTTTAGTGTTTACGACTGCTAACTGGGCAACTGCCCAAACCGTCACCATCACTGGTGTAAATGATAGTACATTTGATGCAAATATTGGTTATACGATTGTAACGGCTGCGGCTGTTAGTTCGGATGCAAACTATTCCGGTTTAAATGGGGCCGATGTCTCTGTCACTAATAATAATACAACTGCTGCTCCTACTCTTTCTATTAATGACAGAACTGTTACAGAAGGAAACAGTGGAACAAAAAACATGACCTTTACTGTGACCCGTACAGGTCTTACAACTTTTGCAACAACCTTTGATTGGGCAACAGCAGATAATACCGCAACAAGTAATATTGCTGCAATCGGTGGTGCCGATTACAATGCTAACTCTGGAACAGGACTTAGCATTGCGGCTGGTGGAGCGACAGGAACACGTACATTTACTGTTGTTGTTCGCGGCGATACATTTTATGAATTAAACGAGACATATTTCGTTAATATTTCAAATGCAACAAATGCGACGATTTCAGATAGCCAAGGGTTAGGTACAATTAATAATAATGATGCCGTTCCGACACTTGCTTTTGCTAACGTTTCTGTCAGTGAGGGAAATAGTGGAACAACCCTTCTTACCTTTACTGCCACTCGTACTGGTAACTCTGCATTAGCAACAACATTTACTTATTCGACAACAAATGGAACTGCAACAGTTGCAGATAATGACTATGTTGCTGCACTCAATGTTGCCGGAAGTGTAGCGGCTGGCGGAAGTTCTGCTACAGGTACATTTACTGTTACTGTTAATGGTGATACAAAATTTGAGACAAACGAAACATTCACTGTAACATTAGCGAATGTTGTGAATGCTACAATTGGCACTGCAACGCGTACAGGAACAATCACCAATAATGATTCGCAGCCAACTATATCAATTGCTGCGGCAAGTCAAAATGAAGCGAACTCCGGTTCGACCAACATGCCCTTTATTGTTTCTTTAAGTAATGCCAGCTACCAAACAATCACTGTTGCCTATACGACAACGGCAGGAACAGCAACGGCAGGAAGTGATTATACGACAACATCGGGAACCTTGACATTTGGTCCGAATGTCACTTCACAAACAATTAACGTTCCAATTCTTGGCGATACAGTCTTTGAATTGAATGAGACATTTAATGTCGTTTTATCTTCCCCAACAAATTCTACGATTGCAACGGCAACTGGCGTAGGGACCATCGTTAACGATGATCTGCAGCCTACCATTTCGATTGCTAATTCTAGTTTAACAGAAGGAAATAGTGGATCTTCCAATATGACCTTCACTGTCACATTAAGCAATGCAAGTTACCAAACCATTACCGTTGCATATAGCACTGCAGATGGGACAGCGACAATTGTAGATGGAGATTATAACGCCGCAACTGGAACCTTAACTTTTAATCCCGGTGTGACAACTCAAATATTTAATGTGGCTGTTTTAGGGGATCTCTTTTATGAAAATAACGAGACCTTTACCGTCAATTTGGCTTCTCCCACAAATGCCACGATTTTAGCAGGAACAGGAACGGGAACCATTACCAATAATGATGCGGCGCCAGTAATAACAGTTAATAGTTCATCGATAAATGAAGGACAGGCGGGTCAGCAGTCGTTCATGGTATTTACTGTGACAAGAACGGGATTGACCAAGCTTGATACGAAAGTTAATTATGAGACTGCTGACAACACAGCAACAAATTCAAATAATGATTATATTTACAGTACTAGAACAGCGATTATCTCTGCAGATGCGAACGCGTCTGCGACCACAACTTTTAATATTACAATTCAGGGCGATAATAACGTAGAGCCAAACGAAACATTTTTTGTTAACTTCAATACACCAGTCAATGCAACCCTATCAACAACGCAAGTAACAGGAACTATTATCAACGATGATAACAGTGCCATTATCATTAGCAATACACAGAATATAGTGACAAGTGAAGGTGCTCTTTCTTCTAGCTTCACAGTCGTCTTAAGTCAGCAACCAACAGCCAATGTCACGATTGCAATTTCGAGTTCAAATACAGCAGAAGCCACTGTTTCTACTCCTTTACTTACTTTTACACCATTAAATTGGAATACACCTCAACTCGTCACAATAACCGGGGTTGATGATGCCGCCATTGATGGGAATATCGCCTATACAATTGTGACCGGCGCAGCCACAAGTACAGATCCATTTTATAGCGGAGTCAATCCTTACGATATCAATGGAGTTAACAATGATGACGATGCTGATTCAAGACCTTTTACTTTAGATGCCAGTTTTATTGTAAATGGCGATGTTCGTCATATTGCGAATACGACATTACAAGCAACTTCTCCTTCTGGTCCTAATAATACCGATACTAATCTTCAATATACCGACGTCGATTCAAATGTGTTAACATTTAATTCTAGCAGTGCAGATCTTTCAATTCCTAATGGATCGACCATCCTCTATGCCGGATTATATTGGGGCGGTAATTTAACTACCGGAACAGGAACTGGAGGGGCAGGTCCTGTCAATGCGGCACAAAGAGGCCAAGTGTTATTTAATGCTCCTGGTTCATCAGGGTATGTGACGGTAAATGAAACATGGGGCGTTTATGATTCGACCCGTTTAGAATATAAGGCGTATGCGGATGTGACTTCTCTTGTGACGCAGTCGGGAACCTATTTTGTTGGAAATGTGCAGTCTGGAGTTGGAGAGTCATCAGGTTCTGGATTGTATGGTGGATGGTCTCTCGTCGTTGTCTATTCTAACCCGATAGAAGTCTTACGTAACATTTCTGTTTATAATGGGGCGGCTGTTGTCAATACAAGTTCTACTGTTAATATTAATCTTTCCGGATTTTATATTCCTAACACTCCTCCGATAGCAACAAATATCAGCTTATTTACTTTTGAAGGGGACCTTGGAATTACAGGCGATAGTTTTAGTGTGAACGGAACGGCTGTTTCGGATGCCCTTCATACAGCAACTAATTATTTTGATTCTGTTATCTCAAATAATGGATCTTATATCACGAATAAAAATCCTAATTTTACCAATAACTATGGGGTAGATCTATCAATTTTTGATGCCTCTTCTTATTTTATCACAGGACAAACCTCTGCAACACTAACATTTTCTACCACAGGTGACCGTTATTTACCTGGTGTGGTCACTTTTAGTTCAATTATAAAGCTGCCTTCTCTTGACGTTGTTAAATCCTATACAAACGTATCTGCTCCTGGCCAAGATGTTCAGCCGGGCGATGTTCTTGAATATACTGTTCTAGTGACTAATAATGGAAATGACCAGGCAAACAACGTGATTTTCAGTGACAGTATTCCTACTTATACAACCTATGTTCCAGGTTCATTACAGATTAGCTTAGGCGCGAATGCGGGCGCACAGACAGATGCAAATGATGCAGATTTTGCAAAATTTAATGCGGGATTAGTGACTTTCTACTTAGGTTCAGGAGCAACATCTTCGACAGGTGGAATTTTATCGACAGGAGGAACAACCACAATAAAATTTAGAGTTACCATAGACAATTCTATTCCATTCGGCCAATCTGTTATCAATACTGCTAACGTTAGTTATGTGGGAAATGACTTACAATTATTAGCTTCAGGCAATAGTAATACTGTTGCTAATCCTGTTATTGCACCTCCTTCTTTAGTCATTAATGACGTCTCTATCGTAGAAGGAAATAGTGGGACAACAAACATCGTCTTTACGGTGACAGCTTCTGGTAATTTGCTTAACCGACTCGTTTCTGTTAACTATATTACGGCTAACGGCACTGCATTGACCAGCGATAACGATTATACAAGCACTTCTGGTACGTTAACATTCAATCCTTTTTTGAGCGCAACAGCGACAATCAGCGTTCCTGTCATTGGCGACACAAAGTTTGAATTAAACGAAACATTCTTTATTAACCTTTCAGGTGCCTTATTTGCGACAATTACCGACAACCAAGGAATTGCAACGATCACTAATGATGATAGCCAACCTACGATTTCTATTGCGAATGCAAGCCAAAATGAAGGCAATAGTGGCTCAGCAAACATGCCATTTACTGTTACTTTAAGCAATGCAAGCTACCAGTCAATCACCGTTAACTATAGCACTTCAAATGGAACAGCAACGATTGCCAATAACGACTATACCTCTACAACAGGAACCTTAACATTTGCTCCTGGTGTCATCAGCCAAACAATCAACGTGCCTATAATTGGCGATACTGTCTACGAAAACAATGAAACCTTTACTGTCACCTTAGCAGCTCCTACGAATGCGACAATTGCTAGTGGGACTGGAACAGGAACGATCGTTAACGATGATGCAGCCCCTATCGTTACTGTCAGTGCTCCTAGTCTAACAGAAGGCAATGCCGGAACAACCATCATGACCT
>CAYIYO010000017.1:0-37045 GCA_964367715.1 uncultured bacterium | reverse complement strand
GCTGCGCTGCGTTCCGACCTTCGCTGTAAGATGCCGGCTCTTTGAGCCTGATGCAGATCGGTATCTACTCGATCAAAAATGCCAAACTCCAGCATCGCTACCCGATGAAAACCTTATCAAAAGCACCGTGATAATTATACGCAACTTGGGTTATTATATCAAATCTGCTTAGAAAAAAAGTATCAAAAAAGCAGGAATCAATCATATGCTGATATCTGTATAGACAAGTGAAATCAATAATCGGTTTTTGAATTCACTTGTGCATACTGTTGGCGCCCCTAATGATCGAAAACGCAAATGACAAAAAATATTTTTAACATCAACCACTATCTGCCCATTATTTGGCGGTACCTACTTGTCCAATATTTTAAAGTTCTTTTCTTTTGCATATTCGCCTTCGTTGCCATCCTTTTAACAACGCGTCTGGATGATATTGCCCATTTTGCGACGATGGGCCCTGAAGGAAGCCTGGTTCTTAAGTTTACCCTTTATCAAATTCCTTATATCTTGCCGATTGCCATTCCTATCGCCTGCCTGATTTCCTCTCTACTGTTGGTCCAGCGCCTATGTTCGACACATGAATTAACCGCGCTGCGAGCAGCGGGGTTATCCCTTGGGAATGTCTTCGCTCCCCTCTTGTTAGCAGGCCTCCTTCTTGCTTTTACCAATTTTTATGTCGTTTCGGAGCTGACCACCCATTCCCATCTTTCTTCTAGTTTATTGAAGAAAGACCTTCGTTCGATTAACCCCTTGCTGCTCCTAAATAATAAACATTTAATGCGCGTCAAAGGCTTTTTTTTTAACTCGACAGGCGCGTCAAAGGTCGGAGAGTTTGCGTCTAATATTGAATTTGCCACCCCTAATCGAGACAATAGTCGTATCAATTTGTTGATCGGAAAAAAGATCACAGCTTCTCCTGATTATTTTATTGGAGAGGATGTGACCCTTATTACTAGTTTAGGGAAAAGCGGGACCTCCGATTATGACAATTTGATGATTGAAAATATAGGGAAGGTCACTACAACGATTCAGGATTTCACTCAGATGGTGGAAAAGAAAATGTGGAACCTTAATAACGACTATTTGCCTTGGGCGTTGCTTCTTGTGCGGGCACATGAAGAAAAAGAAGCATTAGTGAATGCGAAAAAAGAGAATCGTCCTGTAAGTGAGGAAAAGCAAATTATACGACGTATTAACCGTATCTATGCAGAGATTGTGCGACGCGTATCGGTTGGGATGTCGGCTTTTTGTTTTACGCTGATGGGAATTGCCTTTGGACTATCGATCAGCCGAAACCATAGTAGCAAAGGAATTATCATCGTAGTTCTCCTTGCGGCTTTATATTTGGTCTGTTTTTTTGTTGCTAAAGGAATTGATCATCATCTAGCGGCGAGCGTTGCTCTTTATACTTTGCCTTTAGTGGTCATTATTGGTTTATCTGTTGGAACGATTCGGCGGATAAGCAAAGGAGTGGAATGATGCCCTTTTCGAAGTTGTGGGAACGTTATTTTATAAAAGAATTTATTACTGTTTTATTTCTTTTTCTCTTTGCATTTTACACCTTATATATCTTGCTTGATTATTCTAGCCATTCCAGTTCAAGCCATCATCATCATACCGATCTCGGGATGGGAGAACTGATTTCTCATTATTTAAGCGAGTTTTCCATTCGACTAGAAATTTTGCTGCCTTTTGCTGTTCTTATTGCGACTGTAAAAACGTTATGTTCATTGAACGTTAATAATGAACTTGTGGCGATGATGGCTAGTGGCCTTTCATTGAAGCGCTTGTTGCGTCCTTTTTTAATTGTCGCTTTATTTTTGGTCGCTTTTATGTACTTTAATGCGCAATTTTTTGTTCCGCGTGGGATGCAAGTCGTTAAATACATGCACGAGCGCAAACGCGTAGAAAAAAATAAAAAGCTCGAAAATAATGCCGTCCAACATTTGATCTTGGAAGATGAGACCACCCTACTTTTTCAATACTATGATCATCTTGAAAATCAATTTTTTGATGCGTATTGGATCCGCTCCATTGATGAGGTGTATCGCATCAAGTACTTGTCTCCCCAAAAAAAAGGAGAGATTCCCACAGGAAAATACGTCGACCATCTTGTTCGAAAAGACAAGCAACTCGTGTTAGAAAATTCGGAAGAGGAAAAATCGTTTGATCAAATGGTCTTCAACAGGAAACGTTTGATGGAGACCTTAACAATGCCGGAAGAGCTTTCGCTAAAGCAACTTTATCTTAAGATGCCCGAGGATGGCATATGTAACAGCGAAAAACAATGCCGTCTAGCGACCGTCTTTTACCATAAATTGGCGATGCCGTGGTTGTGTTTATTGGCGTTTATCGGCCCGGCACCCTTTTGTGTAAATTTTTCACGTACGCACCGCGTATTTTTTATTTATGCCGTGTCGACCTTTGGACTTGTCACCGTGTATTTGACGATGCAAGCGGCGGCAGTGCTCGGCGAACGGCAAGTCCTTACGCCCGCCGTGGCGATTGGCGTTCCTTTTCTGTCCTTTTTTCTGCCCTTTTTATGGCGTTATTTACGAATAAAATAACACACGTTGCATAATTTGTGCGCCACCGCTACATTTGGTTCATGAGTACGACCTCCACTTGCCTATATTCCGAACTGCAGTCTACCGATGTGCGCTCTCCTTCGCAGCTTTTTATCGACCTATCTGCTGTGGCGCATAATGTGGCTGAGCTGCGCACATTAATGCCAGAAGGGGCGCGATTGATGGCCATGCTAAAAGCAAATGGCTATGGAACCGATCCTTTTCTCATGGCTCAATTCCTTGGTGATGAAGGCGTGGAGAGTTTTGGTCTGGCATACGTCCAGGAAGCCCTCGATCTGCGAAAAAAAGGGATTACGCATCCCCTCTTTGTTTTGCATGCGGCCCCCTATGAAATCGCTGCTGTCGTCGAACATCGATTAGAAGTTGCAGCAAGCGACCTTCCTTTTATTGAGGCGATCGCAGCTGAATCGACCCGACAACAAAAATGTACAGCTCTTCACTTGCACGTCAATACCGGAATGAATCGATTTGGTTGTTCACTCGAAGACGCTCTTCTTCTTGCGCAAACCATTCATCGCTCCCCTTTTCTTGAGTTAGCCGGAATGATGACACATTTCCCTGTGGCTGACGATCCACGACAGGACGCTTTTACCGAAAAACAAATCCATGACTTTACTCATTTGGCTGCGGCTATTCGTGCAGAAGGAATTCCGCTTCCTTGGCTCCATGCGACAAATTCGAGCGGCCTTTTAAGATTTTCGTCGGCGAACTTTAACATGGCGCGCATTGGATTAGGGTTGTATGGACTTCATGCTTCGAAAGAGTGTAAATCGGTTTCTTCTTTGCAGTGTGCGCTGCAGTTAACAGCGCAAATTTTTTCTATCATTACTTGCAAGGTCGGAGAAACCGTCAGTTATGGACGCAGCTATACCGTAAAAGGAAAAGAGCAGCAAATTGCAGTTATTCCGCTAGGTTACCATGATGGAATCCATCGACGCTATAGTGGTAGAGGACATGTAATTGTGCGTGGACAAAAAGCGCCAATGGTCGGTAGAATCTGTATGGATTTTATGATGATCGACGTGACAGAGATTTCTGATTGTGCTGTCGGCGATCGCGTTGATCTTTTTGGTGGAGAAGCGATGACTGTGGAAGACTTTGCTGCTTGCGGCGGAACCATTGCGCATGAAGTCATTGCCTGCTTAGGTCCACGAATCGAACGTATTTTTCACAAAGGAACTTTATGACTGCTCAGTCGAAATATCAAAAACTAAAAGACATTTCCTATCACACACAGATCCTTTCTGGTATTTCTCAGCTGCTTGATTGGGACCAAGAAACAAAGATGCCGCCCGGCGCAGGAGAGATCCGTTCTGAGCAGCTTAAGACTCTTGCAGGATTGATTCATAATGAAAAAACGGGTACTCCTTTTCGGGAAGCGTTAAAAGAATTAGTTGACATTGATACAGGCACGCTAGCCACCACTGACTTAAATCCTGCGCAGCAAGCTGCTGTCGAACGCTGGAGAACGGACTACAAAAAAGCGGTGGCATTGCCAAGTTCTTTTGTAGAAGACTTTGCGAAGTTGACCTCTCAATCTATTGTAGGATGGCGCGATGCAAAAGAAAAAAATTGTTTCAATGACTTTGCTCCACATTTAACAAAAATCGTCGACATGTTACGAAAAAAAGCCGATTTAATTGGATATCAAGACCATCCTTATGATGCCCTTCTAGATACTTATGAACCCGATATCACAACGAAAGAGATCGCTGCCCTCTTTTCTCCTCTGCGCACAGATATCAGCGCATTATTAAAAAAAATTCTTTCAGCAAAACAAGTAGACGACAGCTGTATTCGCCATGAGGTCTCTGCAGAAAAACAACTGCTACTAGGAAAGAAAATTTTAAATGACATGGGGTATCACGACGCGAACGGTCGCGTGGACATTTCTTCTCATCCTTTTTCTTCTTCTTGCCATCCAACAGATAGCCGTATCACGACTCGTATTGATCTGAAAAATCCAACGAGCAATATTTCGGTTCTTCTTCACGAAGGTGGACATAGTTTATATGAAATGGGACTTCCCAAAGAACATTATGGAACGCCTTTATGTGAGGCGCAGTCGCTTGGAGTCCACGAAAGCCAATCCCGTTGGTGGGAAACACGGATTGGGCAAGGTAAAGCATTTTGGAAACATTATCTTCCCTTGCTTCAAGAGATTTTTGAAGGAAAGTACAGAGAAATCTCTCTTGCTCAGTTTTATCAAGCACTCAATAAAGTTTCTCCTTCCTTTATTCGTGTCGATGCCGATGAGGTGACCTATCCGCTACATGTCATTCTACGCTTTGAGCTAGAGGTGGCATTGATAGAAGGAAAGTTAAAGGTGAAAGATCTTCCCGAAGCATGGAATGCAAAAATGCAAGAGCTTTTGCAAATTACTCCTCCAAACAATGCATTAGGATGCTTGCAGGACATTCACTGGGCGATGGGAGCATTTGGATATTTTCCCACCTATACTCTTGGAAATATGTATGCTGCGCAGCTTTTTGATGCGTTTGAAAAAAAGCATTCGGATTGGGAAACAAAAGTAGAAAAGGGCGAGTTAGCATTCATTCGTGAGTGGCTACATGACGCGATTCATCGCCACGGACGGCGCTACACCACAAAAGAGCTGCTACAGACTGCGACCGGTACTCCTTTCAGTGGGGATACTTACGTGACATATCTCAATAAAAAATATGGAGAAATCTACGGACTGATACACAATTGAATGCTTTTTTCTCTGCAGATCCGCGTTAACGATTAAGCCTCTGTAACTAACACTCTGATGATTATACCACGGTTCGGATAAATTTTGACATTTGGACACAGCGAAAGCTCCGCGATAAAGTTTTCTAAAAGACGCTCAGTAAGCTGTTTTATTTTCACAACTAATTCTTTTACGATTTTTTTTGCTTGATCTTCGTAACACGCCCGTTCGGAGCTTTTTTCATTCCTTTTAAAAATCATAACCCCTAACGTTTCCCAATGACTACTAGGATGTAAATTTAAATTTTTTACATCTTTTACAATTTCACTTAACTCATTCTCTACCGAGAGATTTTCTTTGCCCGCTTCTTTATGAGCAAACGCATGGGCAATGATGTTTAATGCCAACATAAATTTTAGATCTTTTATTTGTCTTATATATTGTGGAAACGCTTCAACGAGTTTATGTTGAGGAGGCGATTCAAGTTCCTGTTCACTTACAGAAGAGCTCTGAAATACTTGAAAAAAATTTCCAAATAAAATATCCGTCCCTATACGGGTAATATCTTCTACTTGCAGTGTGAATATTTCGAAGATTTCCGGAAATAAAGGAGTGACATGTGTTGAAAAGTAGACGGAACAGAGATCTTTGGAAGTATCCCCACTTGGAAGGAGAGGAGTCATTTTGATTCCTTGTTTTAGACAAATTTTATTTTAATTATGACAAACAAGAATATAAAAACAATATTTTTTTAAAGACTACTCTTTCGCTGGGATCGCCTTTGCATTAAGGATCGGCGTTTTATAGAAAATTTCAAATGCTTCTTTCACGATAACAGAAAAACTCTCCTCACCAAACTCTTCTTGTGCCTCTTCTATGCGCTTTAATGCATTGATCATGCGATGGAAGCGTTCGTAAATCATCACTCTTTCACGCACTATCAATGCCGGAGCAAAAATCATGTAGTTAATGCAATCCATATCTTGCTGTGAAATATTTTTTTGGTGAATGCATTTCATAAAGATAAAGAGCAGCGCTTGGTGCGCTTGGCCGATATCGACCGCATCTTTGCATGTCATACTGAAAGAGTCGGGTTGGACAATGTCGATAAGTTTCAGTATCAAAAATTGATAATAGATTTCAATGAAATCGACCCGTTCTAGTCGTGTGAGGACGTTTCTTCCCCCAAAGAAAATGCGATGAACCGTATGCATCAGTTCGTTAGTAAATTTAGGAAACAATTCATTTTTTAATGAGTCAGGAAAATAGCATCCCGAAGAATCATCGGCGAGCTGTTCGTAAAATCCTTCCATAAAGCTTTCCGCTAGACTAACCTCATGGTAAGGCTTCATTTGATGATAGAATTCGGTATCAATCATCAATGTCACCACCTGAAGATGCTTTTCATTGCCTGAAATTTTTTGCAGATTTTCCAATGCTTGGCAGCGAGAAAACTCTTTCCATGATGTGCGGTCTTGCATGTTGATGAGGAGGTGAACGCGCTCAAGGTGATCCCCTTGACAGGCACGGAGGTAGCCGGAAAATTCATCGATGATATGGACTTTATGAATATATTCTTGCGTTGTGGGGGAAGGGAGCCGCAGAGCTGTCATTCGCTTATCATTCATAAAGAGGGAGTAGAGTTGGATTGGATGATTCACGCGATCAAGAGGTTGAAAGACCGTACAGTTTCCCTCTTCTAGCTCACTAATCGTTTTTTTCAGTGGACCATTTGAATGGCGTTTTAGCAACTCTGTCATTAGTTCGTACTCTTTTGCTAGTCGAGCAGAGAGAGCGCCTTTTTCGTTGCCGCCTTCTTCTAATGCTTCATGAAGCAAATGATTCATGAAGAGAACACTCTCGTGGTAACCTTTCATATGAAGGATAATTCCTCGGCAAAGAGCATGAATCGTATCTTTTAATAACGTTGCAAACTGGTTGTTTTTGTTGGGAGGATAGGTAACTAATTTTTGATATTCTTGCAGCTTCATCGCTTCGCTAAGGTAACTTTGAAAGTCATGAAAATATTCGCCACAGCATTTATTCGGATGGTTGCGCAATAGATTGGTCGAATGGCTTGCTAAGCAAAGGGCCATCAATGCTTTATTCACAGCACAGACGAGAGGATGATCGCGATAATGGGCGACTTCTCGAAAATAATGATCGAGACGGGATCCAAGCGATTTCAACAGGCTCACCGCAGAAACATTCAAGGAACGGTCCTGCCATTGTCCAAGGCTTTGTAAGGGATCTTCCGTGCTTTTTTGTGATGCATAGGAGCTAAAATCACAAACAAGCTTCATACTACGGATGAGACGCGGACTAAAAAAGCGGGTTCCATCCTCTTTTTTCAGATAAAAAAGCTCATATTCGCTGTCTTTTTTCACTGCTTCAAGGTCGACGAAAATATATTTTGTTTTCCAGGAAGAGCCCGTTTTTGAGGAATCCTCTTTTTCTTTAGGAGCTTCTTGGAGTGTACGCTCCTGGGCCAAACCGAGGATCCACTTGCTAAGCTTTCTATCGTCGACCTTTTTGGAAATACGATTTTGATAAAATTTTTGAAGGTCTTGATATTCTTTTAATTCTGTGATGGTATGAAGGTTCGCTTTATTGAATAGCTGCATGCAGGTATCTAATTTCTTTGCGGCTTCTCCTACAAGCAACATAATGGTGCTGATACGATCAATTGCTTGGACATTGTGGTCCTTTTGATAGTCTTCTTTGTAGTAATTGCGTAGGTAATCAAGGACGACATGAAAAACTTCTTTGACGGCAGATAAAGTTCCTTTTTCGTCCCCTTCTTTGAGCCAAGCGAGTCTTCTTAAAGCGATTTTATCTTTTTCTATCTGAAAGCCAATATCTTGAGAAGGATCGATCTCTACAATTATAGAGAGCGTCTCTACCGCCTCCATCAGCGTCAGCGTGTTCGATTTATGTTTTGAATAGTATGACATATCGACCTCTAATCTTTGTTACCTATTTCTATTATTGCACTTATGATTTTATAAATACATTATTTCAATAAAATATTAGTAAATAAATATGTTGATTGTTTTAATAAGATTAAATACAGATTAATAAAGAAATGTTAAAGAAATAATTTACAATAAAAAAATAGAAAATAATGAGAAATCTTAAACCTAGCTCTTGCGAGAAATCCACCAATCTCGTACTATTTGGCTTCTCTTATCGGGAAGGGTGGCAGAGTGGCCGAATGCGTCTGTCTTGAAAACAGAAGGCGATGTGAGTCGTCCGGGGGTTCGAATCCCTCCCCTTCCGATTTTTTCCTACTGCTTTACTTCTCCCCCCTATTTTGGACTCCGAAAATGCAAAATTCCAGGAATTTTTCGGATCTCAATTTATTTTTTACTTAGACCTGAACTCTGGTTGGCTAGGTTTCGACCTGGACGATAGATTAACGGATTGAAATAAGGTGAACGTTTAGGAAAGATATAAGCAATCCAGGCAGTGTTGAGGGATAGGCAATGCATTCACTTCATGGAGAGAGGCAATCACTTTTTCTTTAGAAAATTCTTCGGATGGAATCGCGTGAAGACGTACAAACAGCTCCTGTTTTGCAAATTTGTTGTAAGGAATACCAAGAAGACTTTGCCTTAAAAGAGTGGGCTTCACAGCAGCATACACTTCTTTTGCTATCCGCAACATCTCTTCACGGGGTGCAGACGCCTCTTGCCTCCTACCTAAAACTTCGTCGAGCTGTGTTAAAAAGATCGACTTTATATTTCTACGTATAAACGTATACTTATCTCCATAATAGTTAGGAACATTCCCTATACAATGCTCATAAACTTCTGTTTTTCCCCATTTAGAAATAATCTTGTTTTCGGGTAGGACAATGCCCACATGGTCAATCGCCCACCTACTTGACTTACCACTAAAATAAAGCATTAAATCCCCTGCCTCTGGAGAGGAAACACTTTTATATCCATTTTGTTTGAATAGTCTACGAAGCTTTATAAATGGAGGATATTTTGTTTTTTCCTTGTCTCTGAAGATGGTTTCAAATAAAAATTCTAAATTGTGATGGTAAAAACCATAGTCATAACAAACAGGATTAAAAATAATCGCATGGTGCGTTTTATAGCGATCCCCTAGTCCTGCACGTACAAAATCATCCTCCTTGAAGAAAAACTGACTGATTTTTTTTATTTGGACGTCAGCCAGTTGATGAATGGTCCATGCCTGATATTTTTCCTTGAGAGCTGCGACAGAAGAGACTTTTTCTTCAAAGAGAATGATTAGTTGTTCGTTTATTTTTTTTTGAAAATCAGGATTTTCGGGAAGGTGTTTACGAAATTCAACGGAAAGATCGGATATGAAGGAGTCTTCAAGATCTTCCAGCTCCTTTGAAGAGTGCTTTTCTTCTCCGTAAGAAGAGATAGCATCTAATTCTTCTTGGACGATACCCGCAACAAATAAAATATTTTCTACATATTTTCTGTCGCCAGATTGAGGGAAGGAAAAAAAATGAAATTCATCAAACCTACTAACATAAGAAATTAAAGACATAAAACAACCTATTTTTTCATAAATTATTAAAATAATAAATAAATCTGAATTTAAAATAAACAAAAAAATCATTCGGTATACACAACTTGGGTTATATACCGCTCGTGATTCAAAAATGCCAAACTCCAGCATCGGTGCTGCGATGAATGCATAAAAACAATGCCCACACCTTAAATGATCTCCCCGTGACCGGTTACTTTTATCCATAGAGATCATTCCTCTTGCAGAAATTTTGTAACCCCTGTATACTAAGCTTCAAAAAATTAACTCTTATTCCCCTTTCCCTCTAAAAGACTGGTGGAAGTGACAGCCAACTACAGGAGATTTCTCAATGACACGTATGAGTAAACAAGGCGAAAGACGCAATCGTAGCCCAAGAAAACGTCGCGCTCCATCCCCTAAAACAGGACCTTTAAAGGACCATTTAGAATTAGGCTACAAGCCACACGAAAATGCTCTTTCTGATGAGCTAGCAAAAACAGTATTTATTCCAAAAGTGAAGAAATAGAAGGTTAAACAATATGTCAAGACATCCAAGCTTCGGCAAAGCCAATAAAGGCGTTCAAAAGCGCAACGTTCTTAAACGTTACGAGCGCGTTGAAGTCCTAAAAAAATTAGGCCGTTGGGAAGAAGGCAAGAGCACGAAAGTGACTGGTCTTCCTAAAACACCGGCAATCAACGGTTAATTTTCCAAAGGTAGTGTTGGACATTTCATTGTCTAAAACTACCTTTTTTTCTTTTTATCCATTTTTCCATTATATCCGCACTTAAGGTAGCTCATCGTGAACGTCTATGTATTAAATTCTCAAAGTGCTTTACCTATCGACACTCCCCGCGTAGAGCGCATTGTCCAAGAGGTTGTTTCGTTAGAAAAGAAAAATTTCGACGAGGTGTCCGTTCATTTTGTGACGACAGAGGAGATTTGTGAGTTGCATGCGGAATACTTTAATGACCCTTCGCCGACGGACTGTATTTCTTTCCCTATCGATAATGAGGACGAAGGGTACCGGGTCTTAGGTGACGTTTTTGTCTGTCCGGAGACTGCAAAAGAATATGCCAATGAAAATGGGGGGGATCCTTTTGAGGAAGCGACCCTCTATGTCGTGCACGGAATTTTGCATCTTTTAGGTTACCGTGACATTGAAGAAGAGGAAGAGAAGGAGATGCGCGCTGGGGAAGCTCGGCACATGGCGCATTTAAAAACCCTAAACTTGTGGCTAAACGCTTGATATCCATACACTGATTCGGTATCTTGTACTTATCACAATAAAGCGCTGAAGCTATCTATTTTTTGGGGGTTATCACCTCATAAACGATTAATCTTCAGGTACTTACAAAGGGGACTTGCTTGCTTTCTTCTGTTTTGCTCTCGTTAGCACTCTTTTTTTTATTTGGTACTTTCCTTTTGACTGCTTTAAGCAGCGCCTTTCGAAGCCTTCACAAGAGAGGGTCAAAGAAAAATCTAAATGCAATGGGACAATCCTTTTTCTATCGTCCCCTTCATCTTTTCTTTTTCCCTAAGCACGAATTCCAAGGGATCTTTTTTGCCACAACCTGTGCGCAGCATGTGAGCCGCTTTTTGTTTGCGACCTTTAGTATCACCTTTTTGTATATGGATTTGATTCCAGAAGGTCCGCTGTCCACTCCTTTTCCTTACACTCTTTTTATCGTTGATTTGCTGGCGATTGTGTTTGTTTCTTTTGTTGTAGGCGACTATGCTCCGCGGATTTTAGGGACGCGGCATCCTGAATCGATGATGCACCTGTGTGCACCTCTTTCTTCTCTTTTCCTCATCTTTGCTTTTCCGATCACCTATCTTTTTCTTAAGTTGACCTGGTCGTTGTCAAAAAACGTCTATTTCGATTATTTGCAGGATCCGCATTCACAGGCGAAGCAGGAGATCATTGAAATCATTCAAGAGGCAAAGTTTAGCGAGGAGTTGGATGCGAATCAAAAAAAGTTGATTACTTCCCTTCTTGCATTTTGTGAGCATTTAACACGTGAGGTGATGGTGCCTCGAGTCGACATGTTTAGTTTGGAGAGTACGACAACAATCAAAGATGCAGCAAAGCTATTGCATCAAGAAGGGTATAGTAGAGTCCCCGTTTTTGAAGAGAATGTGGATAATATCGTCGGTATTTTGATGTATAAGGATGTGTTAACGAAATACATGGAATACGAAGAAAAAGGCAACGACATCTCGATTCTTAACATGCCCATCTCTTCCATCCAAAAGCCTCCGTTGTATACTCCTGAAACAAAGAAAATTTCCGATCTGCTCCAAGAATTTCGTAAAAAGCAAACACATCTTGCGATTGTCGTCGACGAGTATGGTGGAACGGAAGGATTGATCACCATCGAAAATATTTTGGAAGATATCGTCGGAGAAATCGTCGACGAATATGACCAAGATGAAGAAGAGCTTTTCACTTCTCAAGGCGATGGTAGCTGGTTCGTCGACTCCCGAATGAACATCATCGACGCCGAAGAGCAGTTAGGAATCCTTATTCCCGAAGAAGGCGAATATGATACCATCGGCGGATACATCTACGATGTCGCAGGAGAAATCCCGACTAAAGGCTTTAAAATTATCACGGATGAGTTTGAGCTTGAAGTCATAAAATCCAACGAACGCGCCGTTGAAAAAGTCCGCATCAAGCCCCGTCGAAATTCCGAAGGCCACCCCACGCACCCCAACGACAACACCGAACCTAAGCAGCACTCATGACACCAGAATCTCTCCTTATTGACATCGCAATCACTACCGTGGGTGCGGTAGCAGGCATTTTTGGACTCCTTTTTTTCCAAAAAACAAAACTAAAGACATTTGAAAAAATGGCGGCGACAATTCTCCGCAAAGCAGAAAACGAGGCCGAGCTATTTAAGCAACGGTGCGAGCTTGAGCAAAAGAAAAAGCAGGTCGACCAGCAGCGTGAGCTCGAACTCCATTGGCAGCAAGAGCGATTAAAGATGCAACGTGAAGAGGATCGACTTTCACAGAGAGAAGATAAGCTTGAGAGCCGGATGGCGCTGGTTGAAAAAAAACTTTCCGACATTGAAAAAAGAGAAGCGGTGATTGCGGCCCGTAAAGGTCAGTTGGAAGAGGAGTCGACCCAATGCGCAGAATTAAAATCAAAACTTGTCACTCAACTCGAACAACTCTCTGGGCTTAGTGCAAGCGAAGCACGGCAACACCTTTTCGAAAAAATTACCCATGAAGTGAAAATAGAATCCGCCAACGCCATCCGTCGCTCGATCAAAGAAGCTGAAGAAGAAGGCGACCGCCACGCCGCGCGTATCATCACCACCGCAATCAACCGCCTTGCCTCTTCCTGCGTCTCCGAAACGACAGTGACCACCGTCTCTATTCCAAACGATGACCTGAAAGGACGTATCATTGGCAAAGAAGGCCGCAACATCCGCGCCCTCGAACGCGCAACAGGAATCACTTTCATCATCGACGACACCCCGAACACTGTCGTCTTGTCCGGATTCGACCCTGTCCGCATGCAGATCGCTAAGGTCGCTTTGACGGACCTTATGAATGATGGAAGGATCCATCCGACGCGCATCGAAGAAGCCGTCGAAAAAGCAACAGAAACAGTCAAAAAGCAGATTCGCTCCTACGGTGAAGACGCCGCTCTCCGTACAGGGATCATTAACTTGCATCCAGAGTTGATCACTCTGGTTGGCAAATTGAAATTTCGTCACAGCTATGGACAAAATATTTTAGACCATTCCATCGAAGTGGCAAATTTGATGGGAATGATGGCAGCAGAGCTGGGATTGGATCCCCGCTTAGCCAAACGCATCGGCCTTTTGCACGACATGGGCAAAGCCGTCTCGCACGAAGTTGAAGGGACGCACGCTCTGATCGGCCGGGACCTCGCTCTAAAATATGGGGAAACTCCGGATGTGGCGAATGGGATCGGCTGCCACCACCACGAAATCGAACCCACAACCATCGAAGGTAGCCTCTGCAGCGCTGCCGACGCCATCTCCGCTTCTCGTCCGGGCGCACGTATCGAAGCGATTGAAGAGTACATCAAACGTCTAAAGCGCTTGGAAGAAATTGCATATGAATTCCCAGGTGTCGAAAAAGCATTCGCCCTGCAGGCGGGAAGAGAGATCCGCATCTTCGTTCTACCCGATATGATCGACGACAATGGAACGATACACCTTGCACGCGATCTGGCAAAGCGAATCGAAAGCGACCTCTCCTATCCAGGAAAAATCAAAGTCACCGTTACTCGCGAAAAACGCGCTGTGGAATATGCTGTTTAAGTTGTAAAAGAATGGCGTAATAAGGCAAAATGGTGACACCACGTAAGTTAAAAAATTAAATTTTCATCAAGCCAACGCGCTTATTATTTCATGAAAGTTAATGTTTAAATTTACATGCCTATACATTTGTTAAAATTTTGATGGAGAACTACCCTACATGCGACGATCTATTTGTCATTGCGAACCTTCGCTAGCCTTAGCAGGAGAGATCAATAATTGGAAATTTATTTATACCCTATCTAGCGCGTTGCCAAAAGGAACGATCCTCCGTTTCGACATGGTCTCCGACGGCCGCAGCATCGACTGGGAAGCTCCGAATGTTAATTTAAAAGAATCTCGCAACGTCATTTATGGGTTGACCGAAAGTGGCAAAGTGCTTCAAGCAAAAGAAGTCGACGTTGAAGACCGCTTTATGCCGCAATACGAATTCGTCCTTCCCGAAGCACTAAAAGCCAACGAAGAATTAGTCATTGTTCTCGGTGCGCCAAAAGGCAAAAAAGTCACTGAAGAGACAGGCAACCAAGCGCAGTACATGACGCAGCGCCGCCGGACGTTTCATCTCTACATCGATCCAACAGGAAAGCGCCATTACGAAGAGCCTGAAGTATTCACTCTCGACGTCAAAGGGAATGTCCTCAAAAACATCCGCGTCCTCACCCCTTCTTTCGTCACAAAAAACAAACGCTTCGACATCATCGTCCGCTTTGAAGACGAGTTTGGAAACCTTACCAATAACACCGACGAAGACACATTGATCGAACTCTCGTACGAAAACTTAAGAGAAAACTTAAACTGGAAACTTTTCATTCCAGAAACAGGATTCATCACTCTCCCTAACCTCTACTTTAACGAAGTGGGCGTCTATACGATTCGCCTCTTTAACTCGACGACAAAAGAAGAATTCAAAGGCGCACCGATCAAATGCTTCGCAGATCCTCATCCAGAACTCTTTTGGGGGCTTCTCCATGGCGATTCCGAGCGTATCGACTCCGCAGAAAACATCGAAAGCTGCCTTCGTCACTTCCGTGACGAAAAAGCCTACAACTTTTTTGCCACCTCCCCTTTTGAAAGCCAAGAAGAAACCCCGAATGAATTGTGGAAGCTTATCTCCAATAACATCCTTGAATTTGATGAGCCTGACCGTTTCTCAACCATGTTAGGATTCCAGTGGATTGGTGATGACAAGAGTGAAGGGATTCGTCAAGTTATTTATTTAAAAGATCACAAACAGATCATTCGTAAAAAAGACGCGAAAGGCGGCTCTCTAAGCAAGCTCTATAATAGCTTTACTCCAAAAGAGATCCTTTCTATTCCTTCCTTTACGATGGGAACAGGTTCCTCTTACGATTTCAAAAACTTCAATCCGGAATACGAACGGGTCGTTGAGATTTACAACGCATGGGGCTCTTCCGAATGCACGAAAAAAGAGGGCAACACCCGTCCTATCCATCCTGAAGGCAAAATCGGTGTAAAGGAATCCGCAGAAGGTTCGATCCAAAACGCACTCCTACGCAATTGCCGCTTTGGATTTGTTGGTGGTGGTCTCGACGACAGAGGTCTTTACAGCCCCTTCTTCGATAACGACCAAGCGCAGTATTCTCCTGGATTAACAGCGATCCTTGCCACAGAACACAATAAAAACGCGCTTGCCGAAGCGTTGGCAAAGCGTTCGTGCTATGCGACAACGGGAGAGCGGATCATTGTTGGATTGTCGATTGCAGGCACTCCAATGGGCGGCGAAGTCAATACAACAGAGAAGCCCGGCCTAATCGTCAATCGTCACCTTTCCGGCTATGTTGCAGGGACAACGCTTCTTAAAACAGTCGAAATCATTCGTAATGGTAAAGTCATTAAAACTTTTGAGCCAAAGAAAGTGTACTCTCTCGAGTTCACTTATGACGACATGGACGACCTTGCAAAGGTTGTCGTCGACGCCAAGGACAAGAAGCCCGCCTTCGCCTATTACTACATCCGCGTGACGCAGGAAGATGGCCATATTGCTTGGAGCTCACCAATCTGGGTCGATTACATCCCAATGACAGCTGCAGAGAAGAAAGCGCGCCGCGATGCACGCATGGCCTCAAAACGCACTGTTCCGAAGCCTCCACCAGAAGACTTTAACGTCGAAGAAGAAGACGAAGAAGTCGAAGATGACTTCACTGTCGTCGACGATGAGGACGATGATGAGGAATAAAAGAATTTTATCTTAAAAGTATAGGCCCGGCTGACATTGCCCCTAAAAATGAGGCAATGTCAGTTATCGTCTTTTTCTTTCGCTTTTTCGTCGATAACTGCTTGCATATTTGTTACAACCTGATCATAAATATAGACTTTAACCAAATGCGGTAGATCTTTAAGATCTTGTGGAATATATTCTTCAAAATTTTTCTCTGAAGCTCTTATGCTCTTCGCTTCTTCTTTCACAATTTCTAACTCCAACTCTAATTCATCCAAACTAGCAGTTTCGTTAAATCCCGGAGGCATTAATGCATTATAAAATTTTTTCATCTTAGTTTCTGCATTTTCTAATTCGCTGAATTTGTTTATTTCATCTCTTTCTACACTCTTAGTATTATATTGGAATAATTTTTTCAAATCCGATGGTTTTATTAAATCTGGATTTTTATATTTCACAAGACTTTGTTCTAATGGACTTAAAACATTTTGATGTATTAGATTGTCTGATTTTTCTAATAAAGGAACTTTTTCTAAACTGTCAGAAGCTGCGAAGCGATGATAAATTCCTACAATGAATTTACCTAAAAGAGGGATCGATAAAATAAAAGAAAGTAACTTGCTTTTATCGTTCAGATTGGTGAATGTACGATTTTCTTTAATTTCACTGGCGCTCTTTTGAGTATTATTAGTTAACGTTTTTTGTGCCAACTCTGCTACGGTATTACTTTCATTATCTATTAATTCTGAGGAAGGCCCATCTTTTTGTGAATTGATGCCTTCGAAATATTTTTCGTCGGATTTTGGAACGCTCCCGTAAGGATTTTGGCCAGATCCTGGAACCTTGTTCGACATTGTCGCCTCCTTCTTTTTCAACTACAAACTATAATTATACAATACAACATTTACAAAAAAAATAGTAACTAATTATTTTTATAATTAAATGATTGTAATCTTAACGGAATTTAAATATATAATTAAAAGTTTCATAAAAAAAACAATACGGACGTCGGACGTATACCGTTCGTGGTTCAACATTTGATTTTTGGGCCGCCTGAAAGCTCCCGCGGTTGGCACATCGTAAGTGGGTTAATATTAACAATATGAACCCACTTACGATGTGCCAACCCCGGGGGTTTGACGCAGCCGAAAAACCAAATGTTGAATCATGAGCGGTATATAGTAACCGGTCACGGGGAGATCGTTTAAGGCGTGGGGATTATTTTTATGCATTCATGGCAACAGCGATGCTGGAGTTTGGCATTTTTGATGAGGTAGATAGCGATTAGTATCAGGCTCAAAGAGACGGCATAGTAAAAAGGTGCTCGTCATTATGAATATAATTATCTCGGTCTTTCAGACCTCAATATATTTTTTTTCTTATCCAGGCCTCCACTCCGCTACGCTGCGTTGCGACCTTCGCTGTAAGATGCCGGCTCTTTGAGCCTGATGCAAATCGTTATTTCTTACGTATGTATCGCTCAACCAAAAATAGCCCACCCATCTGGGCTACTATTGTAGCATCGACTTGTGGATGCCTATGAAAACGGCGACTTGACCTTACAGTTGGGATGAGGAAGCTAGGTTTTGTGGCCGTGACGGGTGAGGTCAGTGTTGATGAGGGATTGTTTTTCTTGGGTCGATTCGATTTCGTCTTTTTTGATGCCATCTTGGCGGATGCGACGTTGGATGTCGTCGACGAGACGTTGGTATTTTTTTTCTGCGGCTTCTTGCTGTTGGCGGTCGTCTTTTGCCGCCTCGTTCCAGATGTCGAGCATGCGTTGGACGATGTCATCTGTGCTGGATTTGTAGTAGAATTGAACGTAGTGTCTGACAAGTTCGCGGAGAGCCGCGTTGTTTTTTGTTCCTGCTTTTTTGGAGAAGGATTCGGCGACTTTTTTCCCTTTCTCGAGTTGATCGGCGGCTGCTTTTAGGGAGGCGGCGACCATTGTGTTAAATTCTTCTTCTGAGACCTCTTCCACTGTTGCAATTTGAAGAGAGGCGCGTACAGGTTGAGAGGTATTTGTCGAGGTTTTGAATTCGATAACGGAACGTTTTTTAAGGGATTCGGCCAAATCGATTAAAGCTTCGCATCGCTCCATGGCGGGATCATTTTTTTGTATGATTACTCTTTGATTTAGAGGATCAAAAAGGAAGAGACGATTTTCGTTGCGGTACTGGGCAATTTTATTTTGAGTAAAGAGACAGGCTTCTGTTTGTTTAACTAGAATAGAAGTGTCGTTAGTTGATTTTTTTGAAATAATAAATACTAACGGAACATTTTCTGCTGGCATCTTTTCAATAAACATATTAAGCCTCTCTTTTTATCTTATTTTACACGATTTCTTCTATTTTATAATATTAAATAAAAAACTTACCATCCCTCTATTCTACTCCCCTCTCCCTAGAGCGTTGATTGATTTTATGGGTTCGAAAGAAGTGCGATGGAGGGGGCATGGACCATACGTATGAAGGGCGGTTAGGTGAAAGGGGGTACCATAGCCTTTATGCTTGGCAAAGCCATATTGTGGCCATTCTTGGTCATACGCATGCATCATATTGTCACGCGTTTCTTTGGCGATGATGGAAGCGGCAGCGATGGACTGAGATTTGCTGTCTCCTTTGATGATTTTGAGTGCGGGCAGGTTTTGGTAGGAGAGAGGCATGCCATCGACAAGCAGTGTGTCGGCACGTTTAGCAAGCGCGTCTATGGCGTGGTGCATGGCAAGGATCGTCGCTTGGTAGATATTGATTTCGTCAATTTTTTCTGCGTGGACGATGCCGATTCCATAAAAAATATCTGCGTGGGTGGTCAATTGTTGAAAGAGGTGGGCGCGTTGTTTTGCAGAGAGTTTTTTGCTATCGTTGATGCCGGGGAAGTAGAGACCATGGGGGATGATGCAGGCGGCTGCGACGACGGGACCGGCGAGAGGACCGCGTCCGGCTTCGTCGACGCCGGCGATTGCGGTGAAGCCTGCATTTGTTGCTTCGCGTTCAAAAGAGGTCATTTCTTGAAGACGAAGGCGCTCGAACGGGTCGATCCCGTTCGAGTGCGCATCAGGAAGAGGATTACACGTTTGTGTTTGCTGTGTCTTCTGGTGCAGAGACGACATTATCACTCTCATTCAAAGCAGTTGCATTGTCGGTGTTGTTGAATTGAGGCTCAGGCGTTTTTACTGCTTTTTTAGTGTAGCTGCGTGATTTTACTTTAGATTTTTTACCTGAAGTTCCGCGTAGGTAGTAGAGTTTGCTACGGCAGACTTCGCCTTCGCGTGCGACTTCGATTTTTGCGATACGTGGGCTGTGAAGGAGGAATACACGTTCCATTCCTTCGCCGTAAGCGACGCGGTGAACGGAGAAGGTTTCTGAGATGCCTTTTCCTTTACGTGCGATGACCGTACCGGTGTAAACCTGAATACGTTCCTTTTCCCCTTCGATAATTCTTGTGTAGACGCGGACAGTATCACCAACCTTGAAGGCGGGGATATCGTTTCTTGCTTGCTGAAGTTCCAGCTCTTGTATTACAGGTTTTTTTGACATTTTATAAATTCTCCTAATAATCAAACTCTTAAATATTCTTACTTGACTTTGCAAGTAGATCGGGTCGGACGCGTTGCGTCTTTTCTAAAGCTTTTTTTCTTCGCCATTCGGCGATTAGCTGATGGTTTCCTCCGCGAAGCACGTCGGGAATTCCTTTTCCTTCAAACAGCTCTGGCCGCGTGTAGTGCGGACAATCGAGGATTCCCTCTTGGCGATTTCCTTTTTCAAAGGAGTCTTCTCGCGCAGCGTCCTCATTTCCCAAGACGCCGGGAATGAAACGGATCAATGCGTCGGTGAGGACGATTGCGGCGAGGCATCCATTTGTCAGCACGTAGTCGCCGATGCTGATTTCTTCATCGACATCACTTTCCAGAACGCGTTCATCGATTCCTTCGTAGTGCCCGCAGAGGAGTACTAGGTGGGGAAGAGAGGCGAGTTCTTTGCATTTCTCCGGTGTCAGTGTTTTGCCTTGTGGAGAGAGGTAGATAACTCTTGTCTCTGGGCGACGCACTGCGCGTATTGCTTTTGCTATTGGAGGAGCCATCATGACCATTCCTGGGCCTCCACCAAAAGGTCTATCATCGACCTTTTTGTGTTTTCCTTCGGCGAAGTCTCTGATGTCTACTAGATTGATGTCTAGTAGTCCTCCATTTTTGGCACGTTTGACAATACTTTCATCAAAAGGGCCTCTAAAGTAGCCGGGGAAGAGGGAAAGGATGTCGATTCGCATATTTACCTAAAGCTCTGCTTATTTTGCAGCGGCTTTATTGCGTGCTTTTCTCTTCTCTGCCATTTTTGCGCGTAGGAGGACTGCCTTTTGTGTGTATTTACGCATCACATCAGGAGCAACTTTCGCGAGCAGGTTACACACCCTTTCGGATGGCTCTGCGCCTAAATCTAGCCAGTGTTGGATTCTGTCGGCCTTAAGAAGGACGAGCATATCTTCTTGAGTTGCCATTGGATTGTACCATCCAAGAGCTTCCACGTATTTACCATCGCGTTTTGTGCGGGCATCGGTAACGACAACGCGGTATGTTGCGTGGTTATGACGTCCTTGTTGACGCATGCGAATCTTTAACCCCATAGGGATCCTCCCATCATCTTTTCTAACTGTTTCATGTTCGGCATATTTTTAAAAAACTTTTTCGACTGTTTAAATGATTTCTCCAGTCGGTTTACATCATCCAGCGAAGTGCCGCTTCCCTTTGCAACGCGTTTACGCCTTGGGACAGACAGCTCATGCTTTCCTGTGCGTTCTCCAGGTGTCATCGAATGGATGATCGCTTCCACCTTAAGAAACTCTTTTTCGTCGATGTTCAGGGCGCCCATGCTACTGAATCCAGGCATCATACTGAGCAGCCCTTTCAACGAGCCCATCTTTTTCACCATCTGAATTTGTTTCAGATAATCTTCGTAAGTGAAGGTGGCATCTTTGATCTTTTTTTCGAGATCTTTTGCTTCGTCTTCACTGATATGTTCTTGTGCTTTCTTTACCAGGTTGATGGTGTCGCCCATGCCTAAGACACGGTCAGCCATCGATCCTGGATTAAACACTTGTAGGTCATCCAGCTTTTCGCCTATCCCTTCGAACTTCAGAGGTTTCCCTGTGATTTCTCGAATGGAGATGGCGGCGCCGCCGCGGGTATTTCCGTCGAGCATTGTCAAAATCGTTCCGGTGATTTCGACGCGCTTATTAAATTCTGTTGCGATGTTAGCGGCTTCTTGTCCTGTTGTCGCATTGGCGACGAAGAGGATTTCTTGCGGCTTCACAGCGGCTTTTACTTGCTCGAGTTGTTGCATCATTTCTTCATCGATATGAAGACGTCCTGCGGTGTCGATGATGAGCAAGTCGTACTGTTCATTTTTTGCCTTTTCCAGCGCTGCTTTGGCAACGGTGACCGGATTGGATTCTCCCGGAATGGAAAAGACATCGATGCTGCATTGGGCACCGAGTGTTTTTAACTGTTCTACAGCGGCCGGACGTTGTAGGTCGCAGGCAGCGAGGAGAGGGCGTTTGCACTCCCCTTTTCGTTTTAAATACTTCGCTAGCTTTGCGGTGTGCGTGGTCTTTCCGGAGCCTTGTAGGCCGCACATCATTAGGACGGCGGGTTTTCCTGTAAGGTCGAGAGAGGCTTCGTCGCCACCCATCAATGCTTTTAGTTCATCGTGAACGAGTTTTATAAACTGTTGGCCTGGGGTGACAGATGTTGTCACATCACCGCCGAGGGCTTTTTCTTTAATGCGTTTAATGAGGTTTTTAACGACCGTGTAGTTGACGTCTGCTTCTAGCAGAGCAAGCCGAACTTCAGTGAGGGCGTCGCTAATATTCTCTTCTGTCAATTGGCGTTTTCCGGCCAATTTTGAGTAGAGACCTTGCATTTTTTCGCTTAAAAATCCGAGCATATTTCCATCCAGGTTGTACTCGACACATTCAATTCGCTATAGAATACTTAAAAAATCATTCAATTTCAAGGAAAAAGAAACGATCATGCCCTGCCCAGTCCTTCTCTACGGAGAATTTGTTCCAATTCTCATTCTCAAAAATTTTATTAACAGCATCTCCCTGGGTCGATCCCAGCTCTAACCACACCTTAGCTCTACCCATTAAATATTTTTTTAATTCTTTTGCTAAGCGTCCGTAAAATTCGAGTCCAGAGTCCCCACCCACCAGTGCGTGGCGCGGTTCGAATAGTTGAACTTCTGGTTCTGCTTCAAGAAATTCTTTTGTAGTCAGATAAGGGGGGTTGCAGACCAGGTAATCGACTTTTTTCTCGGCGAGAGGAGAGAGGAGATCGCCTTGAAGAAAGTTAACTTCTACATCGTTATTTTTTGCATTTTCTTTTGCGACAGCGAGAGCATCTGTGGAGATATCGGAGAGGATGACAGAAAGTTGAGGGAAGCGTTTTTTAAGACTGATGCCGATGCAGCCTGAGCCGCAGCAGAGGTCGAGAAAGGTTTTCCCCTCCAGGTCTTCTTTTTCTAGTGTTTTTGCGATGCGGTCTGCGAGGATTTCTGTTTCTTGTCGAGGGATGAGCACGTGAGGGTTAACGCTAATCATGCAGTCAAGGAAAGCAACCGAGCCATTAATATATTGCTGGGGTTCGCGCGTGCCGCGACGCTGAAGGAAACTGCGGCAACGGTCCATTTCTTCTACTGAGAGAGGTTGATCAAAGCGGAGATAGAGGTCTAACCGCTTGATGGCGAGTGCGTCCGCAACAAGATCTTCTGCTTGACGACGTGCATTAGGAATGCCTTTCTTTTGGAGATAATCTGTTGAAAGAGCAAGGATTTCTAATATCGTTTTCATTAGGCGTCGATTTTTTCTTGATGGTAGTGCGCGACTAAGGCTGTAACAAAGTCTTCCAGTTCTCCGACCATGACTTGGTCGAGATTATATTTTGTCATTTCAATCCGATGGTCGGTGACCCGATTTTGCGAGAAGTTATAGGTGCGGATGCGTTCGGAGCGATCGCCGGATCCCACTTGAGAGGCGCGTGTGCTTGCGATTTCCGCTTCTTGCTTAAGACGCTCCCCTTCTGCAATTTTTGCTTTTAGAACGCGCATCGCTTTTTCACGGTTTTTATGCTGACTGCGCTCGTCTTGGCATTCGGCGACGATCCCTGTGGGCATGTGCGTGATACGGACGGCACTATCGGTGGTGTTGACGTGCTGACCGCCTGCTCCGGAGGAACGGAAGGTGTCGATACGGAGTTCTTTTTCGTCAATGACGACATCGTCCAATTCGTCGGGTTCAATGAGAGTAGCAACTGTGATCGCGGAAGTATGAACACGCCCTTGGGCTTCGGTTTTTGGGACGCGCTGGACGCGGTGAGTGCCACCTTCGTGTTTTAGGAAACGGTAGACGTTGGATCCAGAAAGGACCATCACATATTCCCTGTATCCGCCCATATCGGATTCAGAACAGGACAATTGTTCGTAGCGCCATCCCATCTTATCTGCAAACATTTTGTACATGCGGACGCAGTCGCCGACGAAAAGGGCAGCTTCTTCCCCGCCGGTGCCGGCGCGAATTTCTAAGATTGTGTTACGGTTGTCATTAGGATCGGGAGGGACGAGGAGATTTTCTAATTTTGCTTCTAGCCTGACGAGCTCTTGTTCGTGGCGTGCGCTATCTTCTCGTAGCATTTCCATGAGTTCAAAGTCTTGCTCGGATTTGATTAATGCTTCGTTGTCAGAAATTTCTTTTTTAAATTTTTGTATCTCATCCCACACGTGCTTGACTTCGGAAAGATAAGAGTGTTCGCGAGCGAGTTCACGGTATTGGGCTTGATTGGCATGGATCCCTGGCTCTCCCATGGTTCCTTCTACTTCTTGTAGACGAGTTAAGAGCTGAAGGACTTTTTTTGCTTTCATAGGATCGATTTTCAAATTTGAGTGTTTGGACGGTCACCTAGGGAGGGGGATAAAGATTTTTCGTTGCGGCAGCTTTTTACTGGTAGACATTAAGGAAGTTTTGAAACTGCTTAAAGCCATTCAGGTGCTACCACAACGAACAATTGCCTGCATTTTCGTATTCAATCTGAAAAAGAATAGAGGCAATTGAGAGATCGTGCGATTACTTCGCGCCCTTTTTAGGTGCTTTTTTCTTCGCTTCGGCCTCTGCTAATTCTTTTTCTTTTTCGCGTTCTTCGTTATTTTTGAACTCTTGGCTCTTTGCAATATAACGGTTTTTGAACTTCTCGATACGACCTTCAGCATCGACGTTTCTGTCGCTACCAGTAAAGAAAGGGTGTGAAGAAGAGGAAACGGCAATGTGGCATACTGGGTATTCTTTACCTTCGAATACAGCCTTTTCTTTTGGTTGTAGCGTCGTTCCGATCACAAAACTGTGTCCTGTTGAAGAATCTACAAATAAAACGGGTTGGTATTTAGGATGTGTGTCCTTTTTCATAATTTACTCCAAGGAAATGAATGAATTAACTGGCACTAAGGATACGCCCTACCCCTATTAAATACAACAGATTTTATTCATCATTTCCCAGCTTCCCTTCCCTTGTTACAAAAGATGGTAAACAAAAAGTAAAATACATTTTTTAATTTTAAGACAGAGAACAAAGAGAGAACCACTAATTTTTACTATCGAGAAAGAATTTCCATTAAGTCGCTATTGCTTTCTCTGTGTTCTCTGTGGGGCTCTGTGGTAATTTTCCTCTTTATATACACAAGTGAAATCAAACTGCAATCGGGGTGTTCTTGAGGGAAAAGGCTTTAACATGTATGATATGGGCACACAAAATGATAAAGGATAAAAACATGATTACTTTTCAAGAAATTATCAACCGGTTAGCGCGTTTTTGGGAAAAGCAGGGCTGCATTATTAATCAGGGTTACGACCTGGAGGTGGGAGCCGGAACTTTTAATCCCACCACTTTTTTGCGTTGTTTGGGACCTGAACCGTACCGTGCGGCATATGTCGAGCCGTGCAGACGCCCGACAGATGGACGTTTTGGAACGAATCCTAATCGTTTACAGCATTACTTTCAGTTTCAGGTGATTTTGAAGCCTTCGCCTTTGAATATGCAGGAGCTCTATCTTGAGTCGTTGGAGGCCATCGGGTTTAACCTTAGCGAGCATGACATTCGTTTCGTCCATGATGACTGGGAATCGCCGACCCTGGGCGCTTGGGGATTGGGGTGGGAAGTGTGGATGGATGGGATGGAAGTGACCCAGTATACCTATTTTCAAAGTGTGGCCGGGATTGCGTTGAAGCCGATAACCGGAGAGGTGACCTATGGCATTGAGCGTTTGGCGATGTATCTGCAGAATGTGAATAGTATCTATGATATTCAATGGAACGAGCATTTGAAGTATGGAGATATCTATCAGCGTAACGAGAAAGAATGGAGCCATTATAACTTTGAAGAGGCGACGACAGCGATGTGGTTCCGTCACTTTGAAGATTTTGAGAAAGAGGCGCGCCAGTTAGTTCAGAAGAAATTGCCTATTCCTGCCTATGATTTTGTGATTAAGGCGTCCCATGCCTTTAATATGTTAGATGCTCGAGGCGTGATTTCTGTGACTGAGCGTACAGGGTACATTAGCCGCATTCGCGAGCTGTCGTGCGAAGTTGCAAAGGCATATATCGAAAGCCGTGAAAGTCAGGGGTTTCCCCTTCTCGGACGCTTTAAAGTTGAAAGTGCGGAGGAAGAGACACATTTAGTCCCTATTACTGGGATACTAGATCAGATTTTATTGGATGCGACGCCAGAGATGAAGGAAGATTATGTGTTAGAGATTGGATCGGAAGAGTTACCCGCGTCATTTGTCAATATTGCGTGTGCAAACCTTGAAAAAGGAGTGCGTAAATTATTGGAGAGTGAAGGCATTGCTTTTGACGAGATTGAAATGTATGGGACGCCGCGCCGTATTACTGCGTATGTCAGCGGATTGGCGATGGCGAAAGCGGGACGCTCCGAAGAGCGCCGCGGCCCCCCTTTATCGAGCGTCTTTGATGACAAAGGCACGCTTACTCCTGCCGGGGCAGGATTTTTGCGCTCCGTCAATAAAGAGAGCATTTCTCTCGATGCCGTCGAGAGTGGAAGTGATTCCCACTTTTTCATTAAAGAAGTGAAAGGGACGCGTTATCTTTTTGCTCTTGTAGAAAGTGCGGGATGCTCGACAGCAGAGCTATTGAAAGAGAGATTGCCTGCGTTAATTTTGGGAATGGATTTTCCTAAAAAGATGCGATGGAGTGATCTTGATATTACATATGCGCGGCCGTTGCGTTGGATTGTTTCTTTATTTGGGGATCATGTGATTCCGTTTACTGTCGGAAATATTATCGCTGGACGTGAGTCGTATGGACACCGCCAGCTGCATCCACGGGCATTTGCGTTGGTGAAGGCACAGGATTATTTATCGATGTTGCGCGAGCATAAAGTCCTTGCGGACCGCGAAGAGCGCCGGAAAGCGATTTTAAGTCAGATTGATGAAGTTGAGCTGACGTGTGGGGGAAAAGCCATTGCGATGGAGAAAGTGTTGCCGCAGGTGGTGAATCTTGTGGAGTGGCCACGGATTGCGATTGGAACTTTTGATAGCGACTTTTTGCATGCGCCGAAAGAAGTATTAATTTCAGAGATGGTCGAGCATCAGAAGTATTTTCCTGTCGAGCGTTATGATGGCATGTTGAAGAACATGTTTTTGATCACTTCTGATATGAAGTCGACAGGATTTATTAGCGATGGAAATCAACGCGCGTTGAGTCCTCGTCTGGCCGATGGAGTGTCGCTTTATCAGCTCGATTTAAATACACCGTTAGAAAAATTTGTGGAAAAACTCAAACAGATTACGTTTCAGAAAGAGTTAGGAACTGTATTTGACAAAGTCGAGCGCTTGCAAAAGCATGTGACTGTGTTGCAGAAGATGCTGCAGATTAGTACTCCTGCACTGGTGACACGGGCGGCACAACTGAGTAAGGCTGACCTTGCGTCGAAGATGGTGTATGAGTTTCCTGATTTGCAAGGGACGATGGGACGGTACTATGCGGAAGCGCAGGACGAGCCGTATGATGTTGCCGTTGCGATTGAAGAGCAGTGGATGCCGCGTGGTGAGAATGCGTCTCTTCCAGAGAATGACACAGGGATTATCTTAAGCTTAGCAGATAAGATTGATAATTTGATTGGATGTTATTGTGCGGATCTTAAGCCTTCTTCTTCTAGTGATCCGTATGCGTTGCGACGCCAGACCTTGGCAATCATCAAAATATTGATCGAAAATAGATTGCGCTTGCCTTTGCATGAAGCGTTAGCATTATGCTTTGTCAATTTTCCTGAAAGCATTCGTAAAGGAAAGGACAGTGTGCTTGAAGAAGTTGAAGCGTTTATTGTAAACCGTATTAAAACCGTCTTTTTGGATTATGGGGTCAATAAAGATGAGATTGAAGCATCCCTGTCTTCCGGTTTTAACGATATCTATGATAGCTATTGCAAAGTGCGAGCGCTGCACCATTTCCGTTCGTCCGACAAGAAGTTTCCTTTGTTGTATGAAGTGTATAAGCGTGCGAAGGGACAGCTTACCAACCAAAAATCTGTGGCATTTAGTGACCTCCTCCTTCAGGAAAAGGCGGAGATTGCGTTGCATGAAGTATTGATGCAGTCCCAGCGCCCTTTTGATGAGGCGTTGACTGCATATAACTATGATGGAGCGTATGCAAATATTGCTGAGATGCAGCCTGCCTTAGCGCGCCTTTTTGATGAGGTGAAGATTTTGGCCGAAGAGCCGTCTGTCCGCGACAATCGTATTGCATTGTTGTCTCGTGTATTTGAACGATTTTCGAAACTGTTGGATTTCAGTAAAATCCAAGGGTAAGAAAACTCCTCGTGTAAATAAAAATTTTATTTCATATATTCGCGATTATACTAAATTAATCGTGAGTATATGAAATGAATGATCGTCCTTGTGTTGATATCTTGCTCGCTACCTTTAATGGAGAACGCTTTGTTGCCGAACAGATTGAGAGCATCTTAAATCAAAGCTATTCCAATATTCGCTTAATCATTGGAGATGACGAGTCCTTTGATGGCACAGGAAGGATCCTTTCTGAATATGCTGCGCGTTATCCGGATCGTATTTTTCCTGTTTTTTTTCCAGAAAATGTTGGTGTTTCGCTTAATTTTTCTCGTATTGCAGAGAAAGCGGATGCTCCGTATGTGATGTTTGCTGATCAGGATGATAGTTGGTTTCCCGACAAAGTTGAAAAAACTTTGAAAAAGATGCAAGAGGCCGAGACAGAATATGGAGTGCAGACTCCCCTGCTTGTCCATACCGATGCGACCGTTCTCGACAAAGAAAAAAAAGTAGTGGCCAACTCGTTTTCTAATTACTCAAAAATAGGTCCACATCGTACAAAATTGCCGCAGATGCTCATGCAAAATATTGCCTTGGGCTGTACGATTATGATGAATCGTACATTGGTCGATTTAAGTTTTCCTATCCCTTCTGAAGCAGATATGCATGATTATTGGATCTCTTTGGTTGCGGCGGCATTTGGAAAAATTATCTATTTGAATCAGCCGACATTATATTACCGACAACATGGAAATAACATTATTGGGGCGTATGAGCATCGTTTCTTTCATGACTTGAAGGAGATGCTTCGCAATCCTAAAACGGCACTCGGCTTGAATCGACGTAATTATTCTAAGACCATCACTGCTTTTGTTTTTTTCAAACGGTACGAAAATGTGTTGAGCGATGAAAATAAAAATATTTTAGAGTTGTTTATTGGATTGAGAACGCATTCATTTTTGAAGGAAGCGTATCTGCGGCAGCGCTACGGATTTTTTCGAGGGGATGTGCGTAAGGAGATACTGGATCTTTTAGGGGCTTACTTGTCAGGGCCTTTTCCAGAGAAGTACCATTTGCATTTATAGAGTTTGGTTGGGCAAATGTTCAATTTTTATCAATGCAGAGGCGCAGAGCTCTATACCACGGTTCGGATAAATTTTGACATTTGGACACAGCGAAAGCCCCGCGGTTAAGAGAGAAAACGGTTTTGGGAATCTTTTGGAGGGATAAAGCAGCTGCCTTGGATTTTATGACGGTTGCGCGCAACGATGCGGTATGCCCAATCATATAACCATCCGGGCAAAAAGGAGAACGCACCCACCAAGGACCATCCGTCCCCTAACAACCACAAAATTCGCAGTGCAGCTTTGCCTAAGAAGTAGATCTGCGCTTCTGGTGTTCCGTAATTTTCTATTAAAATGACACTGTCTTTATTGCGGAGAGTAGCAGGTACTGTTTTTAGTGCGTAAGAAGCGGTTTTTCCTTGCAAGGGGGCGAAAAAAAACTGCTTTTTTTTATCGACAGAGAAGACAAACCACACTGCACGATCACATAGTCCACACTCCCCATCATAAAAAATCAGATGATGCCTCATGAGAGAATTGCGGGCTCCATTTTTAGGGCAGGGGGAGAGCGTTTGAGGTCGTCGAATTGTTTGACGTAGACCATCACTTCGTCGTCAGAGCATCCGCCCCCTTGGATTTTAAGACGCACTTCTTCTCTTTTTTGCATCCAGTTACGATTCAAAATTTTCTGCATGGAGTCGGGAAACTGTTCGGCTGCTTTTTCGCTATTGATCTTCTTTTGGTGTAGTTCGCTCAAGAGTGCCTGAAGAACGTCATCTGCAGCGAGATCGAGAAGGTCCGGTTGTTTCCCATTTTGGGCGTGAGAGAGAAAGAGCGTGTACAAGGCGCGGCATCCATAATTTTTCAGTGCATCAGGAGTGATGTTTGCTTGTGCGAGAGTCAGCAATTCGGGAACTGTCGGACCCATTAGGATGAGCCAGCGTAAGAAGTCGAGTTCGAGAATGCGATCGGGATCGATCGCTTGCACGCCTGCGCTTTCTTGTTTTTTAATGTAGAGGTTGGGAACAAATTGTTGGCCGACGCCGATCATATTTTCGGGCACCTGTGCGAGATGGGCGAGCTTACGTAGGCTTTCATGGACCATCAGCGGCTGATTCCACAGCCGAATCTGTTGAGAGACTTGTTGGACCAGTTGATTTTTTCCTGCGGGTGAGGCCATGTTGATACTGCGTGCGCGGTGTTCGACGAGGAAAGTCAAGTAGTCATGGCTTTTTTCTAATAAGTATTCGAATGCTGTGGCGCCTTGTTGGCGGAGATAGGAATCTGGATCGCTGCCGGGAGGGAGTGCGATGACGCGAACTTCTACGCCTTCTTTTTGAAAAAGGTCGCCAATTTTGCAGGCCGCTTCTTTTCCCGCGTTATCGGCGTCGAGGGCTAAAAAGACTGTTTCTACTCCCAAATTAAGGAGTTCTTTCGCGTGGCCGTCTCCGAAGGCTGTGCCTTGTCCGGCGACAGTGTAGTTGAAGCCTTCGCGGATGAGACGAAGGGCGTCGATCTGTCCTTCGACGATCAATGCTTTGCGTTCTTTTGCGATGCGACGGCGGCTATGATGGAGACCGAATAATACCTTCGATTTCTTGAATAGTGTGGTTTCGGAGGTGTTGACATATTTTCCGCCAAACGTCTCTTCTTTAAATTTGCGTGCGGAGAATCCGATGACATTGCCTGAGGCCGCGTGGATGGGGAAGGTGATACGGTCGGAAAAGAAGTCGCGAAGACGGCCGTCTTGCGTCTGAGACAAGAGACCGACAGCGATGAGGATGTCGTCAGAGATACGCTTTTCGTGAAGGATTTTCCGGAGCATCCCCGCACCTTTTGGAGCGAGGCCAATTTGAAATTGACGGATGAAGTCTAGGTCGATGCCCCGTTCATATAAATATTGTAGGGCGAGGTGACCTTCGTCAGTGTGGAGCAAATAGAAGTGAAAGAAGCGGCTAGCGAGAGTGAGTGCGTCGCGCATCAGCGCTTTGCTTGGACCTTTGTATTCTTCTCCCCCTTCGACGACTTCAAGGGGAACGCCAAAGCGTTGTGCGAGAGTTTCTATTGCTTCATGAAACGAGAGCTTTTGGTAGGTCATTAAAAACTGGATGGCATCGCCGTGGGCGCCGCAGCCGAAGCAGTGGTAATGCGTATCGCCTTTTTGGATCATAAACGAAGGTGTTTTTTCGTCATGAAAGGGACAGAGTCCTTTATAGGCAGCGCCGGCGCGTTTGAGTTCGAGATGGGAGGAGAGAACTTCGACCAGGTCGATTTTTTGGCGCAGAGTATCTAAACTTTCTTTACGGTAGATGGGCATGCTTCTATTGTGCCCGATTGCCCGATTGCTCGCAAGATCCACTAAAAAATAAAATAATTATTATCTTGAAAGCTCATCACTTAGCTCGCCATCGCGGCGGCCCGGCCATGACCATGTGGGAGGTTCGTCATAGTCTTCTCGTACCGTGCTGTCTTGGAAGATCGAGTTATGGGGAAAGTACTGATAAAAAACGCATCCCTCTTCGCACTGTTCTCCTTCGCATTGGCAGGTATCGGCAACCGGCTCGTCGACAATTTCGTCGGCAACGAGAGGAAGGAAAGAGATTCCGCAGCCAATAAATGTTAGGATGAGATATTTTTTCATCATAAACTCCTTATGAGTAGGTACCTTCCTTATGAGCGTAGACCCTATTATTTGGCAACCCACTCCTACACAACTTATTTTAAATGCTTTACAAAATGCTACCCTCTTAGCCACAACACTGTTATGCTCTTCTCATGCTAAAAGATGAAATTTATGGATATATCGAACGGATCACTTTCCACAATCCGGAGACCGGTTATACCGTGGCGCAGTTGCAACAGCCGCGCAAGACCGAGACAACGACGATTGTGGGGACGATGACCTCGGCTCAACCCGGAGAAACGTTGCGTTGCAAGGGCGAATGGAAAAATCATTTGATCCATGGCCGCCAATTTCTTGTGGAAGAGTGTCGGATTGAGATGCCTGCCGATGTCGGAGGAATTGAGAAGTATCTGGGGTCTGGATTGATTAAAGGGATCGGCCCTACCTATGCCAAGCGCATCGTCGCCCTTTTTGGTGCCGAGACCTTTAGCGTTATCGATACCGCGCCGGAGCGCCTCTGTGAAATTGAAGGGATTGGCGACAAACGCCTTGAGCGCATTACAGGATGCTGGACGGATCAGAAGTCGATTCGTGAAGTGATGGTATTTTTGCAGGCGCATGGGGTGAGTCCGGGCTATGCCCAGAAAATTTTCAAATGCTACGGACCTGCCAGCATCAAGATTGTTAAAGAAACTCCTTACCGTTTAGCGCGCGATATTTTTGGAATTGGATTTAAGTCCGCCGATACCATTGCGCAGCGATTGGGGATTCCCCACGATGCCCCGCAGCGTGTCGAGGCCGGAATCGAATTTGTGCTTTCCGAGCTTTCGAATGAGGGACATGTTTGTTATCCACTAGAAGAACTGCTGGTGACTGCTGAAAAGATGCTTGAGGTGGATCAGAAAATCATTGAGGAAAGCATTCATTTCCTTGTTAAAGAGAGCCGTGTGATGGTCGAGGATTTGTTTGAAAGAGGGATTCCCCGCCCCTTCATATGGATCCGTTCCCTTTATATGGCGGAGGGAGGGATTGTCAAAGAAATTGCGCGGCTTAAGAGGGCGGACTGTGCATTTCGTTCCGTGGATGAAGAGAAGGCGCTTGTTTGGGTCCAGGAAAAGTTAAAGATTACTCTTGCCGAGAAGCAGAAAGATGCCGTCATCAAGGCACTGCAAGACAAGTTTTTGGTCATCACGGGCGGTCCAGGAACAGGAAAAAGTACGATCACTAATGCCATTCTATGTATTAGCGCGCAACTGTCAAAAGAGATCATTTTGGCTGCTCCGACAGGAAGAGCCGCGAAGCGTATGAGCGAGATTACCGGTAAGAAAGCGTTAACGATCCATAGCTTATTAGCCTTCGACTTTAAAAAAGGGAAGTTTAAGCATAACAGGGAAAATCCGATTGTATGTGACCTTATCATCATCGATGAGGCCAGTATGATCGATACGTTGTTAATGAATAATTTGCTTAAGGCGATTCCTGACCATGCACGCGTGATTTTTGTTGGCGACATCAATCAGTTGCCGAGTGTGGGACCGGGAAATGTTTTAAAAGATATTATTGCTTCCGGTACCGTCGGCGTGGTGACATTAAAGGAAATTTTTCGACAAGCGGCCGGATCGTGCATCATCACGAATTCGCATTTGATTAATGAGGGAGTTTTTCCTGATATTCGAAATCTAAGTAACAGCGATTTTTTCTTTATCGAAGCGGAGGAGCCGCCGCAGGTCCTTCAGCAGATTATTAGTCTAGTCAGCCAACGTTTGCCGAAAAAATACCAGCTGCATCCGATGCATCACATTCAGGTGTTGGCGCCGATGCGACGCGGGGTGATTGGGACTGATAATCTTAATACGATGCTGCAAGAGACGTTAAACCGTAAGGACAATCCCCTTTTTCGTGGCGGCAACAAGTTGTTGGTCGGTGATAAGGTAATGCAGATCCGTAACAACTACACCAAAGAGGTGTTTAATGGGGACATCGGCTATATCACAAAAATCAATGCGGTGGATCAGCAAGTCGTCATCGACTTTGAGGGAAAGCTTGTTGAGTATGAGTTTAATGATCTTGATGAAATTGTTCTTGCTTATGCTGTTTCGATTCACAAATTCCAGGGAAGCGAATGTCCGTGTGTGGTGATTCCTATCCATACCACTCATTACAAATTACTTTTCCGCAACTTACTTTATACTGGTGTCACGCGGGGAAAGAGGCTCGTTGTTCTTGTCGGAACAAAAAAGGCGCTTTCTATTGCCGTGCGTAATGATGAGGTGTTGAAGCGGTATACAGGACTTCAGCAGGTCCTTTCTAATCTTTTAGCGACGAGAAACTTATGAAAAAACTTCTTTGTATTTTACTCTTCCTTTTTTCGTTGGCAGCGGCCTACCATTTTATTTTTTCTCCTCATTTTTCATTAGATATGATGATCGTTGACTGCAAAGAAGAGACCGACTGCTGGGAAGGGATACCTTTAACCGATAAAGAAAAACAAACGCTTCTTCAGTTACTGAATCAACCTTTCACCTATTTAGACAAAGGCCACCAAAGCTATGCATTTAAAAGTGCGGATGGAAAATATGTATTGAAATTTTTTCATTTCGAACGCATGCGCTCCTCCCCTTTGTGGCAATATTTGGAGACGATTCCTTTCATGGAACGGTATACAGACAAAAATAGAGACGCGTGTGACAAACGCTTTCGACGTGCCACAACGGGATATGCTGTCGCCTATAAATATGACAAAGATAATTGTGGCCTCCTCTTCATGCGGTTGGGATGCATTCCACATATTCCTCAAACAGTCCTTTTGATCGACCAATGGGGCGGATCGCATCCTATTGACTTGGATAAAACATATTTTGTCATCCAACATTTGGCGACTCCGGCAAATCAGGCGTTCAGCAATTTTTTGAGCAACAATCAATTAGTTGAAGTAAAAAAGCTCGTCAACAAAATCTTCGCCCTCTACCTTGAGGAATACAAGCGTGGTGTTTACGACTTCGATCACAATTTAATGCATAATGTTGGATTCTTTGATGGACATGCGATGCGGATGGATATTGGAAAACTGCAGTATTTGGAAAAAATAAAAGATCCGCACAACTACCTCGCAGATTTAAAATTAATTTTACAACGCATCGATGAGTGGATGGGAAGGCATTATCCTTTTTATCGCAAAGAGTTAAAGCTCTACATGGATCAACAACTGGAAAATATCTCACATGCCGAACTCCCGCCTCAGAAAAAAAACGCTCTCTAAAATCACCTGGGCACTGACAGCGTTATTCCTCTTTTTTGGCGGCTTCTGGGCAGCGGAAACAGCATTAGCTGTCGAGCTTCCATTGACTGGAGAGCCGCCTCGCTTGTATTCAACGCAATGCAATGATGATCTGACACGTACGCTAACAAAGGCGATTTCCGAATCCAAACAATCGGTTTTGATGATCATCTACGCGTTGAATGATCCTTCCATCATCGCTGCCCTTCGTCACAAAGCGGAGAGTGGTGTGCCCGTCAAAGTATTGTATGATCACGAGGCGAATCCTAAAACCAAGCAAAAGTTGGGCGCTGCAGTGCAGACGATTGCTTTTGCTGAGAAAGGGTTGATGCATCAAAAGATTTTAGTGATCGACGATGCTCAAGTGTGGGTCGGAACGGCAAATATGACCAATTACTCGTTGCGTGTTCATGGAAATTTAGTCATTGGAGCAGAGGATCCTGCCTTAGCGGCGTATATTAAAAGCTATATCAACAGTGTCTTAGAAAAAGGAAGTTATCAAACAACTCCTTATCGCACGTTTTCTATTGGGGGACAGCGCGTTGAAATGTGGTTTCTCCCTGATAACAAAGAAGCGTTGGACCGATTGCTAGGGTTGATAGAGGAAGCGAAAAAAACGATTAAAGTGGCGATGTTCACCTGGACGCGCCACGACTTGGCGCAAGCGATGATCCGTGCGCGTCTGCGGGGAGTTTCCATTGACATTGCGCTGGACAGTAATTCTTCTCGAGGAGCGAGTTCAAAAGTTGCGCAACTATTACTTAAGGGTGGGATCCCCGTCATTATCAATGACAGCCAGGGACTACTCCACTACAAAACAATGATCATTGACGATCATACTTTAGTCAATGGATCGGCCAATTGGACTAAGGCGGCATTTACCCAAAATCGGGATTGTTTTATGATTTTATATGACCTAACAATGCCTCAACAAAAGAAGTTGGAGAAACTATGGAAAGCGGTAAAAGCGGAAAGCAAGCCTCTTCCGTCCCCTCGCTCAAGGTCGCGCTAATCGGCTATGGGAAGATGGGAAAAGCTGTCGAAACGGTCCTGACAAAGCGTGGACACGAGGTGTGTGCGGTGATCGATCCTAAAGAAGGAACTGCTATAACGCTGTCAGAAAAGGCGCTAGAAAGAGCCGACGTTTGCATTGATTTTAGTCATCCGTCAATCGCGATGGATAACATTCGCTTTGTGACCCAATTGCAAAAACCGCTAGTGGTCGGCACGACTGGATGGTACGATTCCATGGATGAGGTCGAGGCTTTGGTGAAGAAGTACCAGACAGGACTCCTTTATTCTCCTAACTTTTCTGTCGGCGTCCAACTATTTTTAAAGCTGGTTGCCGAAGCTGCGCTTTTGTTTGATCCTTTTGCCGAATATGATGTTGGCGGATATGAAGCGCACCATTCCGGTAAAGCGGATATTCCTTCTGGCACAGCGCAGCATATTGGAAAGGAGTTGCTCGCGCATATGACCCGCAAAACACGTATGGTGTTTGGAGACGAGGAAAGGGCGGATAAGGCGGGCAATTCGAAAGAAATCCACTTCCCTTCGGTGCGTTATGGAAATGTTCCGGGCACGCACAGCGTGGCATTCGACTCCCCTGCCGATACAATTACACTGACACACACGGCACGGAGTAGAGAAAGCTTTGCGGAGGGCGCGGTGCGCGCTGCCGAGTGGTTGTGCGGACAAGGGCAGAAGGATGATAGGGAGAGAGATGGAAAGAAAGCCAGGAAAGAGGGACTCTTTACATTAGAAGCATTGCTAAAAAATTAACACAGAGCCGCAGAGGCACAGAGAAAAAAAAGAGAACGGGGCAGGCAGATGAGATTTTATACACAAGTGAAATCAAGAATCGGTTTTTGAATTCACTTATGTATAGTTTAAGCTAAGAGCTTATATAGAACCCAAGTTGCGTATAACTATCACGGCGCCTTTGATAAGGTTTTTATCGCTGCC
>CAYIYO010000016.1:4862-37205 GCA_964367715.1 uncultured bacterium | reverse complement strand
AACCGCGGGGCTTTCGCTGTGTCCAAATGTCAAAATTTATCCGAACCGTGGTATAAAATCACGTTCGATAGATACACAAGTGAATTCAAAAACCGATTCTTGATTTCACTTGTGTATAAAAATGGCAAAGGCTTGCTGTTGCACTCCAAATAAGGACTACGCTTTTTCTTTTGCGTTCTTAGGCTCTTTTTTTGGAGGCTCTTCCTTTTTGACCACAGCTTCCGCTTCTACCGGTTCTTCAGCAGAAAAATCGCTTGGATCATTCTTCTTTTTGCGGTATCCCGAGCGGTCTTTATGAATATCAAATACTTCCGTATCGATAAGTTCGATGCCGTCTTCTTTTGCAGTGACGATGCAGCGACGACCTTTACTAGGATCCATTAATAGACGCTCTGCGAGAGGATCTTCCAAATATTGCTCAATGGTTCTGCGTAAGGGGCGTGCACCCATTTCTGGCTGGAATCCTTTGTCGACGAGGAATGCTTTTCCTTTTTCGTCCATTGTTAAGAAAATATTTTTCTTTTCTAAACGTGCAGCAAGCTTTTTGACTTCGATATCGATGACTTTGAGCAATGCATCACGGTTAAGAGGATGGAAGATGACAACGTCATTCAAACGATTCAAAAATTCTGGCTTGAAGTGTTTGGTCACCGCACTTTCAATTTTCGATTTAATTTGATCGTAGTCGAGGGTGCCTCCCGATGCAGCGCCAAAGCCAACTTCTGTGCTCTTTTTAATTAAATCCGCACCGAGGTTAGAGGTCATAATGATGACTGTATTCCGGAAGTCGATTTTTCGGCCAAAAGAGTCTGTTAAGCGCCCTTCTTCTAAAATCTGTAGAAGAATATCCATCACATCTGGGTGGGCTTTTTCTATTTCATCAAAAAGAACGACAGAATAGGGACGTTGACGGACTTGTTCTGTGAGCTGACCGCCTTCTTCGTGTCCAACATATCCTGGAGGAGAACCGGTCATACGGCTGACAGCAAATTTTTCCATGTATTCGGACATATCGACTTGGATGAGGGCATCTTCACCACCGAAGAGGTTAATCGCAAGTTGGCGTGCCAGCAGCGTTTTACCGACCCCTGTGGGTCCGAGGAATAGAAAGGCACCGATAGGGCGATTAGGATCTTTAATGTCGGCACGGCTTCTTCTAATTGCACGGCAGACCGTTTTGATTGCATCGTCTTGTCCGATGAGATTTTCACGCAAGATTTCTTCCATCTTAAGAACTTTTTGCGTTTCGCCTTCTGTCAAGCGATTGAGAGGGATCCCTGTTTGCTTTGCGATGACCGCAGCGATATCTTCTTCGTCGACGATGACTTCGTGTTCTTGTTTGTTCACTTCCCATGCAGCACGTAGCTTTTGAAGCTCTTCGCGTAGGGTTTTTTCTTTATCACGTAATTTGGCTGCTTTTTCGTACTCTTGTTTTCCGATGGCATTTTCTTTGGCAATCCGCGTTTCTTCGATTTCTTGTTCGTTTTTGCCGATATCTTGCGGTTGATTCATCATAGAAATGCGCATTTTAGCACCGGCCTCATCGATGAGGTCGATCGCTTTATCAGGAAGAAACCTTCCATGGATGTAGCGGTCAGATAAAACTGACGCTGCTTTTAGGGCTTGATAGGTGTAGAAGCATTTGTGGTGCTCTTCATATTTGGCTTTTAATCCTTCCAAGATTTCGATCGTTTCTGAAACGCTTGGGGGAGCAACCATAATTTTTTGGAAACGACGTTCTAGGGCCGCATCTTTTTCGATGTGCTTGCGGTATTCGTCGATGGTGGTTGCACCGATACATTGGATTTCTCCGCGAGAAAGCGCAGGTTTAAGAATATTTGAGGCATCGATTGCCCCTTCCGCTGCTCCGGCACCGACGATTGTGTGCAATTCATCAATGAAAAGAAGAACGTTGCCGTTCTTTTTTATTTCATCCATGACGGCTTTGATCCGCTCTTCAAATTGTCCGCGGTATTTTGTTCCTGCGATCATCAAGGCAAGGTCGAGGGTGATCAACTTTTTCTTTAAGAGGTTGTCAGGAACTTCTCCTTTAACAATCGCTTGGGCAAGACCTTCTACAATCGCAGTTTTTCCTACTCCTGCTTCCCCAACTAATACAGGGTTGTTTTTTCTGCGACGGCAGAGAATAAGAATAAGACGTTCCACTTCTTCTTTTCGGCCGATGACAGGGTCCATGCGCCCTTCGCGCATCTGTTCCGTCAGGTCAAGTCCGTAAGCGCGCAATGCGGGCATTTTATCTGCAGAGCCATTTCCCATGCCGCTTTTTTCGAAAGGTTTGGATTGTGAACCGCCGATGCTTCCTCCTGCTTCGCCCATGGGCGGAGGAGTGCTGCCGATTGGAGGGAGTTGGAGATTGAATGTTTCTAATTCTTTAAGAACTTCTTTTCGGACTTCTTTTAAGTTGACGTTGAGGTTTTCCAATACTTGCGCAGCGACCCCGTCGGTTTGACGGAGAAGCCCTAATAGAAGATGCTCTGTTCCCACATAATTATGGTTGAGGTTAGCAGCTTCTTCGTTTGCGAATTCAAATACTTTCTTTACTTTTCCGGTGAGTGCAGGATCGCCATAGACTTGAATCTCTGGACCAAAACCGACTAATTTCTCGACTTCGTTACGTACAGTTTCGAAATCGATATTGAGATTGCGAAGAACATTGACGGCGACACCTTGGCCGAGTTTAAGGAGGCCTAATAGAATGTGTTCCGTTCCGAGATAATTATGATTGAGTCGTTGCGCCTCTTTTTTGGCAAGCTTGATGACCTGTTTTGCGCGGTTGGTGAATTTATCAAACATATGCGACTCTCTTATTTGGATTAGTGGAGTGTGTCAAAAAAAGGGAATGGGCCCTTATTTATTAATTTAGTGCTCTGACTCAATTATTGCAAATTGCTTTAGGGGTTAGGGGGATATTTTTGCAGAGAGCTTTTTAGCAGTCAAGATGCAATCGTTGATTGCGACACCATAAAAGCTTGTGCCGGCGATAGTTAGATGAGGGGAGAGGGAATGGATCATCGATTCAATCTCTTTAACTTCTTCGTCGTGACCTACGGCGTATTGGGGAATGGCGTTGACCGTCCTTGTTACGTGGAGCGTATGAGGTAAGTTATTAATGTTTAGGTGTTTTGAGACTGCGTTTAGTGCCATTAGTGCTAGATCGCCATCTGTTTTCTCAAGAATGTGAGGCATGCGGCTTCCTCCTAACATCACAGTAATACAGGTAGTGTCTGGGGTAGATTGCTGCTCGGGAAAGAGAGTGCTATCCCATACAGCGCCCAAGATCTCTTCTTTTTCCTTTTCGGGTATGAGATAGCCAAACCCTTTGTATTTAAGGACGGATTGTTGGTAACCCAGTGAGACCAGAGCGACAGAGGAGCGTTGAAGGGAAGAGAGCTTTGTCTTAAGGGCGGATGGAGCGCTTGGGGTAAGAAGAGGAAGAAGAGCTTCAGCAGGGAGGGTTGAGAAACAATGGTCGGCGAGTAGTTGTTGTCCATCGCTTAATGTGAGGTGAATGTTATCCGAATGCAATTGTAGGGAGGTGAGTTCTGTGGAAAGGAGGACATTTTCTTTCATTGTATTATAGAGGGCGAGGGGGAGAGTGTGCATGCCTTTTTTGAAGGAAAAGAGGGCTTCTTTCTCCATTTTTAGGACAAAAGGACTTTTCTTTGTGAGAGTATCTTTTTTTTGCATGAGCATTCCACGGAGAACAGATCCATGACTTTTTGCTGCTTCATAAAATTGTGGAAAACATGCCTTAATGGAAAGACGATGCATGTCGCCTGCATAGATGCCTGACACTAAAGGATCGATGAATTGGTTTGTGAATGAAGTGCCAAAGTGGCGAGAGAAGAAGTTGTAGACGGATTCGTCTTCTAATTTTCCTTCAGACTGAAAGAGTTCTTTGATGCAGGGAAGGAGCACTTTTCGTGTCAGCGGATGAAAAAGTGCGCCGAGCATAGAAGACGGCATTTTTTTAAGGGAGCCATTATTCCATAGGTATTTTTTCTGTGCTTTTTTTGAGGGAGTGATGACTTCGTGTTGAAGATTGAGCGCTTCGATGAGTGTTAATGTTGTCGATTCATTGCGACGAATGCGGCAGCTGCGGGGACCTTGTTCAAAGAGGAATCCTTCTTTTTCTAGAGTTTGGATCCATCCGCCCACTTGAGAATTTTTTTCGATTACTGTAATCGTGGCGTTATCTCCCCATCTTTTTTTTAGGTACCATGCGAGGGAAAGGCCTGTGATGCCTGCTCCTAAAACGACAAATCTTTTTTTCTTCATCCAATTGACGAGGTGGAAATCCAGTGCTTTAGCTCTGGGAGGAAACCTCGTTCCTCTTTACTTTGCTTTAATTCCTTAAGTTTAGTACAATTTTTTTTCGCCTTAAAGCATGGGTTTGCAATGGCTTCGGTCTCAGGCGCTAAACCATGGCGAAAAGGTAAAGCCTTACAATTGTGGAAGCTCGCAGCACTCTCTCGCAGCTATTAGCGTCTGTTGTCGCTAATACGGGTATGTCAACACCCGATGGTAGCGTCGGTTTCGACGGGCAGCTACAAGCTTTCGCCTTTAGGCGAGAGTAGTTGACCGTTCGCTACTTTTTACTGTATCAACAAGTAAACGGACAGCATCGGGCGAGACGTCGGGAAGGATTCCGTGGCCTAAATTGAAAATGTATCCTGGCTGGTCTTTCATTGATTCCATCATATTTAAGGCTGCGGATTTGAGAAGAGGTGCCGGGGCGTAGAGAAAATCGGGATCGAGATTTCCTTGAAGAGCGATGCTCGGAGGAAGACGTTCCCTGATTTTATTAATGTCGGCATTCCAATCAAGGCTGATTCCTGCCGGACATGCCGTGGCGAGTTCCTCTGCAAAAACAGAGGATCCTTTGCAGTATAAGATGATGGGAACGTTGTGCGGAGAGAGCGCGTTAACGATGCGCTTCATGTAAGCTAAAGAAAATTCCTTAAAGTGGGGCATGCTAAGAAAGTTTGCCCATGAATCAAAGAGTTGAAGTGCGTTGACTCCTGCTTTAATTTGAAGATTGAGGTAATCGATCGTGCAGATGGCAATTTTATCTAATAACGAATGAAAGGCTTCTGGATCATTTAACATCAATTTTTTTGTTAGACGCAAATCTTTGCTGCTTCCTCCTTCGATCATATAGCTGGCAACGGTAAAAGGGGCTCCGGCAAATCCGATTAAAGGCACATTTAATGTTGGTTTGAGTAGTGAAATCGTCTCAGCGACATAACCGAGCTTTTCTTTTACATCGATTGTCGGCAGTGCGGCGATAGAGGCGCTGGAACGAATGGGACGTTCGATGAGTGGTCCTACCTTATCTTCAAAGCGGAGTCCCACATCAAAGGCTTCTGCGACAACAAGGATGTCGGAAAAAAGAATTGCGGCATCCATCCCAAAGCAGTCGATGGGTAAACGTGTGACTTGTGCAGCGAGTTCGGGCGTGTGGCACATCGTCAAAAAGCTGTGTTTTGAACGTATTGCACGGTATTCCGGCATGTACCGTCCGGCTTGGCGCATGATCCAAATTGGGGGTCTACCGCTATGGTTGCGGCAATGCAATGCATCGAGAAAAAGAGAATTTAACATATATACCGTTCGCATTTTTATAAAAAACTACCACAGAGCGCAGATGCTCGACTTTAGAATTTTTTAATTCTAAATGGGCTGTAAGATTACGGCTCTTCGAGCCTAATACATTCCGTTATCATAACTATTTTAAGAGTACAAAAATCCTAAAGCAGGGTCTGTGTTCTCTTTAATTACAGCACCCGCTCGAGGATCGAAGGAACAGTAAAGCCAAATTCTTCTGCCAGATCCTGCTGTGGAGCGGAGGCTCCGAAGCTGTCCATGCAGATGGCGATTCCTTCCCTGCCGATGTATTTATGCCATCCTTGCTCGACGCCTGCTTCGATGCTGACCCGCTTGCCTAGATCGCCGCCGAAGATGAATTCCTGGTAATCAAACGGTTGCTGCTCAAAAATTTCCCAGCACGGCATAGAAATAACGCGCACTGCTTTTCCGAGCTTTTCAAGTTCGTTTGCCACTTCGATCGCAAGACTAACTTCTGATCCAGTAGCGACGAGCGTGAAGTCGGGCTTTTTCTTTTCTTTTCTGAGAATATAAGCACCGCGGCCCATTCCTTCGGCATATGGAACGTCTGTTCCTTCTAATGCGGGAAGGTTTTGTCGTGTCAAACTGAATGCTGTTGGTCCGTTGTAGCGGAGGGCTGCAAGCCATGCCATTTTAACTTCATTAGCATCCGCAGGACGAATAAATTGCAGATTTGGAATTGCTCTTAGCGCTGCATAGTGTTCGATTGGTTGGTGCGTGGGACCATCTTCGCCCAGGAAGATGGAATCGTGTGTGAAGTGGTAGATCACATGCTCTTTCATCAGTGCGGCCAAACGGATTGCGTTGCGCATGTAGTCGGAGAAGGTGAGGAAGGTTCCGATAAAAGGAAGGATCATTTTTGTTTGCGCTAAGCCTGTCGCTATCGTTGCCATGCCAAATTCGCGTACGCCGAATTTGATGTTACGTCCAGCAAAAAGGCCAGGAGAGATAGCGCCAAAGTCTTTCATTAGGGTGAGATCGGATGATGATAGGTCGGCAGAGCCCCCATAAAGAAAAGGAAGAAGCTTTGCCAATTCTTGGATAACAGCATTTGAGGCTTTTCTTCCTGAGACAGGAGATTTGATTTCGACGGCTCTGATTTTTTGTTCAATATCATTGGGAAGTTGACGTTTAGCCATGATCTCAAATTCATGAAGGAAGTCTGGATTTTTCTTTCCCCATTCTTCAAAGCTTTGTTTCCATAGCTCTTCTGCCGTTTGTTCGCGTTTTAGTTTGGCGTGGAAGTAGTCGTAAACGGATTTTGGAACGTGGAAAGGTTCTTTTGAAAGATTTAATGCTTCTTTAGTCGCATTGGCCTCTTCTGTGCCGAGAGGAGATCCATGAACTTTATGTGTTCCCGCTTTGTTGGGCGATCCGCGGCCGATGATCGTGTGTGCAATGATAAGACGGGGGCGGCGTTGGTTGGTGCGGGCTTTTGATAGTGTTTCGTGGAGAGCGTCTAAGTCGTGGCCATCAACTTCATAGACTTCCCATCCGTAGGCTTTGTAGCGTTCTTTTGTGTTTTCGGAAAAAGAATCGGATAGGGGGCCATCGAGACAGATATGATTCGAGTCGTAGATGGCAATGATGTTATCGAGTTTAAGATGTCCTGCAAGGCAGGAGACTTCTGCGGAGACCCCTTCCATGATGTCGCCGTCGCTGACGAGGCAGTAGACTTTGTTATTAATGAGCGCTTGTTTTTCTGTATTAAAGCGTTCTGCGAGAATTTTCATTCCGAGTGCTTGTCCGATTGCGTTGCCGATGCCTTGTCCTAGTGGACCTGTTGTTGTCTCAACACCTTCAGTATCAAGACTTTCTGGATGACCTGGCGTTTTTGAGTGTAGCTGTCGAAATTGCTTAATGTCTTCGATTGTTAACGGATAGCCGGCAAGGTGGAGGCAGGAATAAAGCCACATGGAACCGTGTCCCGCAGAGAGAATGAAGCGATCGCGATTGATCCATTGAGGATTTTTGGGATTATGTTGAAGCGCGTAACCATACAGATAGGCGCCAATTTCTGCGCAGCCGAGGGGGAGGCCGGGGTGACCTGAATTTGCTTTTTCGACGGCATCGATAGAGAGTTGGCGGATGGTGTTGGCAATTTTTTGTAGAATTTCTTTTTGTTCCGCATTAAGTGGAGGAATTGAGTCACTGTGTTGTTCTTCGATTCCTAAAGATGATTTTGCATTTGATTCCATCATTTCCTCGCTTCGCTTAGGTGTAAAAGAAAGAATAGAGTAGACTAAATATTCCAACAAGAGATTATTCTATTCGAGAGTGAAATGACTATTGCTAGTACAGCCGCTATCGTTAATGCCACTTCGTTCGCTTGTGTTCCTATCGATTGCCAGTTAAGCTCGCCTCTATCATCACTATTTTTTATCGTAAATCGCATTCATCAGGTTTGGTGGTGGATACGCAGAAAAGAGGTTTATGCCAATCCCGATAATTTTTTAAAGTTGATGGCAGGCCAAGGAATTAATTGGTTTGCGGGTAACACGGCTTTTGTGCGAGTCATTGCGCAGACAGTGTTAGTTTCCACACGAATTTTGGAATGTGTTGAAGAACAAATTGCCATTTATAAAGAAGCAGAACGGTGTTGGGAAGCACTCGCAGAGTCTCCCTCTTTCCTTACTCCTCGAGTCAAATGGATAAAGGCTCAAAAGGGAAGCATACTGTCTCCTTCCACACGATTATATTGGAAAAAAGTAGGAGCAAAGACGCGTGTGCGAGTGATTCGTATTTTTACAACGACATTGCTTATTATTAAACGCCTATTTATTCTAAGCATGCGTACGATGGATGCGATTGCAGCTTTTTCCTATACTCCTTCAACGCAGCATGAAGCCGTTGGAGAATTTTTTATTAATTGTTCGAAGTGGGTGGAACTCCTTCTTAACAACAAAATGATAATGATAAAGTCTCTAAAAAATAATGAGAAAATCATAAGAATGCTCTTGGAAAAGTTAAATTCACCTCTAACTTACGAACAGCTATATAATGGAATTGAGGGGACTCTTGAGCTAACCGAACAACTCGACCAACAGGTAAAAAGTGCCTCTGATGTGGTCGCCATGGTCGCAAAAGATGCATTGCAGAGGTCTGTTTTCGGATTTTTTCAAACGTTTGGACTGTCTGAACTTATTCCAGTCAGTTGGATTCCCCCTTTGCGTCCTCCTTGGATTGAAGCGTTGGATGCGCCGAACGAAGAAAGATTTCCAAATATTATACACAAGTGAAATCACGTTCGGTATAACGACATAAAATTAATTATTGTGAGGAAAAATGTTTAAAAAAATATGCTTTTTGGTGAATTACAATCTTTATGAGTCGAAGCGACATTTTACGGAAAAGCTTGCAGAAGCGTTAAAGAAGAGGGGCGTACAATCAACGATTATTGATGTAAATGAAGGAACGTTGACAAAAGCAGAAATCGCAGCAATCCATGCGTTTAAACCCGATATGACCGCCTCTTTTAACAGCTTTTTACCCGTTTCTAATAAACGTTATTTATGGGACATGCTACAGACCCCCCATCTGTCGATGCTTTTGGATCCGGCAATCTACTCTGTTAACCTTATCGATAGCCGATTTTCGATGATCTCTTGTGTCGATAAATTTGATTGCGACGGATTACGCTCACAAAATTTTAATCGCACATTCTTCTTTCCTCATGGAATCGAAGCAGAAGTTGGAGAAGAAGTAAAAGACAAAAAATATGATGTGGTGTTTTTAGGAAGCTGCTACGACTATGAAAGCATGCGCGCAGATTGGCAGAAAAAGCTTTCAGCACCCATGGCAAAAGCGCTTGATGATGCCTGTGATATTTTCCTTTCTGATGGCAAAACTCCATTACAAGAAGCGTTGGTTAGAGCGTGGAATCAAAATAATTTACCGATCCAAGGTGTAGACTTTTTGAGCCTTTTTTACTGGTTAGACAATTATACAAGGGGCTACGACCGAGTACAGCTTATCCGTAGCATCAAAGATGCACATGTTCATGTCTTTGGCGAATTGTCTTGCGATGATGAAAGTGCAACGAAAGGGTGGGAACATTATCTTTCTGGAATGTCGAATGTGACCATCCATCCTTCTGTCTCTTATGCAGAGTCTTTAGAAATCCTTAAACAGTCCAAAATATGCTTAAATAGCAGCCCTTTCTTTAAGAATGGATCGCATGAAAGAATGTTTGCCGGGCCTGCATGTGGAGCATTGGTTGTGACGAATGATAATCTTTATGTGCGCGAGCAGTTCAAAGATGGAGAAAATATTATATTATACCAACCAAAGCACTGGGATTCCGTGAATGAAAAAATCGCACACTTCTTAAATGATGAAGAGGCGAGACAGAGTGCGGTTAAAAGTGCGCATGCAGCGGTAGAAGAACATCATACCTGGGATGCACGAGCAGAGCTCTTCATTAAGGAAGTCTCTGCCATTAAGATTTGAGGAGCCTATGGTGACAAGTCACCGTTTCGAACCCGACTCCAAAAATCGTTTAATCGTTAAAGGAGCGGCATTGGGGGCATTGGGAAACTTTTTTTACTTTTTCATCAAGGTAAGCAAAATGGCAAACGTCGCATTTTATCAGTACCTTTTCTATCGTTACAACCTTTTTTCGACGCGTTTTGTAATGGCGCCATGTCCATGTGCCAAGGATGACCAGCAATGTGGTCATTAAATAAAGCATAATTGCTGTTGTAGGCGCTAAAACAATCATTTGTCATTCAATATCGTGTGACAATTTGCATATTTGACGTCTCTTTGATGATGGCGTCGAATATGAGCAGACTTTTCTTGTTGCCGAGTCTTTCTTGTTTTAATAGGTTGCGGCGCTACAACTTTTTTTTCTCCCACGACTTCTTCGTTATTTTCTTCCAGAGCCGCTGAAACGCGTGATTCACGTAAACGGGAATCGATTCTAGCTAGAGAGCGCTTTTGGCTATTTTCGGCTTTTGCCCGCGTGAGAGGATTCCCTTCAAGCGTGGAAAAAACTAAAGTGGATACTTTTTTTTCTTGAGTACAATCAATCGTTGTTCTTTTATGCCAGTATTCTTTTTTGGATTTGGATGACTGTAAAAGGAAATTAATAGCTATTATCGTAGTCAAGAGTGGGCGCTTTGGATCTGTAGAAGCGGTTGGATGTGTAGAAGAGAAATGGTTGTACGGATTAGTGTTGTTAGTCGAGAGAGTCATCATAAATCCTTTTTTATTTTAATAATTAGATCAGGATTTTATTCAATCCTTCGTTTAACGTAAAGTAAAATAAAAACATTTTTACACCATTATCGATAGGGACGGAGCTGTTTTAAACTCTCTAACCCAAGTTGCTCCTAGGTATAATTATGTCGGTCTTTCAGACCTCAATATATTTTTTTTTCTTGTCCAGGCCTTCACTCCGCTGCGCTGCGTTTCGACCTTCGCTGTAAGATGCCGGCTCTTTGAGCCTGATGTATACACAAGTGAAATCAAGAATCGGTCAATCGCGCGAGCTTTCACATCCCTTAAAAACCGATTCTTGATTTCACTTGTGTATATCTTTAATTTAATGTTTCAATTAATTTTTTACACTCTTTTTGGTTTAGCGTAAAGTAAAGGGTGACCTCTCCTGAAGTAAATAGTTCATGTGGGGCGTTTTGAAATTTTAGTAAGGGGATTAACTTTTCTGCTAGTGCATTGATTTTTTTGTTTTTTGAGAGTTCGAGAGGCTCATACCAAAAAAGCGATTCTGTTGTTCCTTCGTATTGAACGGCAAATACGACCTTCTCTTGAAGAGCGTTTCCTTCTATTACGCGTGGTTCCAATTGTTTTTTTAGTTGATCCGTAAGGATAAGCGAATAGGTTGCAAGAGGACCAGAGACATCAATCGTAAGTGGAGAATATGTTGTTGGTAGCTGGATGGAAGAGAGAGGAGTAGTTGCAAAATACTCTTGTTGAAAGGGATCTAAAGAAGAGAACGTCTCTTTTGTTAGTTGAATTTCAGGTTTCAGAGTAGAAAAACGTTCTTGAATTAGGAGAGGAGTTTCGGGAAGGGCAATCAAACCCAGATTTTTGATAGAGAGATCCATTTCTTCTGCTGACGTGTTGACAAGAGTGTCGTTATTTTCTGTGTGTGCACTGACCGTTGCTGGAGGTAGGTCTTGATGGATGTAGTTTAAGCGAAAAGGGGTAACGGTAAAAAGTGTAAGAGGGAGGAGATGTAACGCCAGAGCTACCGCCAACGCAATTAAAAAAATGCGGTTTAAAAAGCGCTCTTTGTGTTGGATACGAATCGCAATTTTTTGCGTGTTGTCGATGCGTTCTAACTTAAGCATTAGAAGTATTCCGCTTGTTCATCGAGAGGTTTGTAGACAAGACGGATTTTATTACAGCATTCTTGTGCGATAGAAAACAGTTTTAAAAAGGGTCCATATTCGACCCGTCTATCGACACTCATCACGATGGTAGGTTCGTTTCCCCCATTGTGTTTTTTTAAGTAAGCGAGTTCTTCTTGTAGATGATTTTTTAGTGAGCTTAGGTCGACAATCGATTTCTTTGATCCGACATAGATGACATTTTGGGCGTCCATGACGAGAAATAGCTGAGTGGTCAGGGGGGTGGAGTCGCGGTCGATGGAAGGATTTTCGACGTTAAGAGATTTTAGGGGGAGGATGTCTGAGGTGATGAGAAAGAAGATGAGCATGAGGAAGATAACATCGACTAGTGGAGTGAGGTCGATGAGATGAAACGATGCCTTTAAATTTGTTTTAAATTTCATTTTAATACCTGAATTCTTCTTCTCGATGCGTCAGGATGTCGACGATTTCTGCTGCGGTTGTTTGTATTTCTAAGACAAACGTATCGATTCTGCTGACGAGATAGTTGTAGGCGATGACGGCCGGAATGGCGACAACGAGACCTGCGGCGGTGGTCACTAAGGCGTATTCCATTGCTTCTCCGATGCGTGTGGCGGAAATATCGACGAGGCCACTCATGCGCATTTCGGCAAATGCTTGAATAAACCCTAATACTGTTCCTAGAAGACCGATCAAAGGACAGACATAGGCGATTACTGATAATATTTTGGCATTTTTTTCGAGTTGTGCAACTTCGACTAAAGCAGCAATCTCCATTGCATTTTCGATGTCTTCTTTTTGGCGGTTGTGTTTTGCAATTCCCGATTTGACGATATTGGCGACCGTACCCCCCGTTGTCTCACAAATTTGTACCGCTTCGACAATATTTCCGTCGTTGATGGCTTTTCTGAGGTCGAGGATTAAGGTATTGATATCTGCTTCGGATTTATTTAAATGCCATAGCCTCTCAATGAAGATCGCGACGCCGAGGACGGAGCAGGCGCCGATGACAATGAGAATGAGATTCCAGTTGGTTGCATTTTGCACGATATCTGCTAGATTATTTGGCATATTCCGCCTCCAGTTTTTGTTTTGCTTTTATTGCCCACTCTCCTCCTTTCTTCATCGTTGCTTCCAGCTGCTTGCGCGCGAGTTCGTAGCGTCCTTGTTGTTCGTAGACTTCTGCCCGAAGGAACATTGCTTTAAGGCGAAGGCCGGAAACGACGTCTTGATTGATGACCTTGGAAAGGAGAAGCATTGCTTCGTCATATTTTTTAAGGGCGAGGAAACAGGCGCTTTGTTGAATCCATAGATCTAGCCTTTGGTCGACTCCGAGGATTTTTCCTTTGCCTGTTTCTTCTGCCTGCTGAAAGTGTTCGATTGCAGTTAGAGGGGAGTTGTTGCGAAGAGCGCCGACTCCTCGTTGGTACCATAGGCGAGAGAGGAAATAGCCGCGCGTGGTTTTCGCTGTTTTGTATTTTTCTAGGAGAAGAAGGGCGGTAGACTCCGCATCTTGGATTCTTCCTGCTTCGAGATAGGTTTGGATCAGCCAGTGAAGGGCTTCTTCTTGAAGAGAGGTGGATGCCAGAGAATGGATGGTTGTTTGAAGATCGTAAATCATTTCTTGAAAAACTTCTTCTGCATACTCCAAATAAATTTCCCTTTTCGCTCCTTCCGATTCCTTTGCAATCGATAAATTCGCTAATGCACGTTCCAACATTGCCCGATACCGTAGGTAAACGAACGCATATTCATTTTCTTCTGATATTAATTTATTTTTTTGTAGACGATCGTAAAGGGATTCTACCTCGTTAAAGTGATCGATAGCGGCAGTGAGGTTACGCTTTCGGATCCATTTTCCTTCTGGCGTTTTTCTGTCGCGCTTGTAGTCGAGACCGATGAGGTAGGAAGCGTTTAATCGGTAAGGGGAATCCGGATAGTGCTCTCCCATTCCTTGCAAATGTTTGATGGCGGCGCGTTCTCCTTGGAGATAATCGCTGTAGGTATAGCAAAGAAAATAGGCTTCGGCAGATAGTGGGGCATTCGGATAATCGGTAATGAGGCGGCGTCTATAATTTTGTGCCACCTCTTTGGCCTTCCCTTGTTTTTCGGCACTCATCGCTGCCCAATAAAGGGCTTGGCTAGAGAGAATAGGCCCTGTATTTTTTTCGGCAACTTGTAAAAATATGGATTCCGCCTCGGTATATTTTCCTTTTTTATAGGCGAGAGTTCCCATCATGTAAAAAATGTCGTTGGCAAAAGGTCCGGCGGGATATTGAGCGAGACCTTCCTTTAACGTTTGTTCTGCGAGGTGGGAGTATTTTTGCTTTTCTGATGTTTCGGCTAATGTTCCTGCAAGCGTCCCTTTTAAGTAGTAGATTCCGTCGGGATATTCAATCTTTTCGATGGTTTTGGAATCGGATATGGCACGATCAAGGCTGCCAATTCCTGCAATCAATGCTTGAGGGGTTCCTTGTCGCAGACGTGCTTCTCCAACAAACGTGATGGAATGGAGTGCTAACGACGGATCTTCCTTCTTCAACGTTTCATACGCTTTAGAAAACACCTCCGCTGCACGTTCGAAATATCCATTTGCTTCGGAAAAATTTTTCTTTTGTAGAAAACTTTCCCCTTCGTTGAAGTCATTTAGGCCTTTGAGAAATAATTCTTTCCCATAGTAAGAGGAGGAAAGAGGGGTGGAATCCAATAGTTGGAGATAGAGAGTGTCGCGCGCATGGTAAGTGGGGGCGATTTCCGCTTTGAGCAGCGTCGCTAAAATTGTTGCTTCTTTGGAATTTTTAAGAAGGGGGTGAGAAAGAAGCTCTTCCGCTCTACGATAGGCGGTTGGTTCGTGCAGGTGGCGCCCTCGCTTCACACAATATTCGGCTAAAGCAAGAATCGAGGTCTCTGTCGGTGCACGTGCAAACAGTAGTTCAAAAATTTTCCCTGCTTTATCAAAATAAAGGAGTTGTTCCATCACCTGCAGAAAAGGGGTATCCGTGATTTTTAAATAGCTTTTCCCTAGTAGGTAAAGAATTTCTTTTGGCGAATCCTTTAACTCATTCGAGGAGAGGGAGTTTTCGAAACAAGAGGCAGCTTTTTTATGGGCTCCCCGATGGAGATGAATCAATCCACGGAGGTAAGCAGTTTCGTTAGTTTCTTTTCCTGTGGCCAACCATTTTTCTGCCTGCGCTAGATCTTTTTCCGCTAATGCAATGCGTGCTAAGTAGAGGTGGACATCGAATAAATGTAATGTTCCCTCTTCATTTTGATATAAAGAAAGAAAAACGTCCTTTGCCTCTTGATATTGGTTTTGTTCGTAAAGAACGATTCCCAATTGGTATTTTCCTTCAGGACCTGGATATTGTTGAAATCGCTCTTCCGCTAGTTTCCATTCCCTCTTTTTTCTTGCGATGCATCCGCTTAGGAAGAGCGCGTTATGTCCTTCTGGGGTGGAGGCATTTATGAATGGGTAGATGAGGGCTTCTGCGTCAGACAAGCGTCCTAAATAAAGATACGTTTGGCTTAACCGAAGACGGATTTGCCGTTGAAGGACTGTTTCGCTATCGTTCAAATCGAGGCTTTTTTGTAACAGGACAGAGGCATCTTCGTACTGTCCTTCACAGAAAAATTCTTCTGCCTTATTTAGGTAGCCAGAATTTCTCTGCTCAGTTCCATCGACGATAGAAGAGCATAAAGCAAAAAAAGCATGAAAATAAAAAAAATAGTGTTTCATCGTGTTTTAAACATACATGATTTTGATTTCCAATCTAAGAAAAAATACGTTCTTTCAAATTTTTATGTAAAATATTTTTTAAAAAATTTATCAATTTTTATGGGGAATTTTTTTCCTATGGAAATAGGAAATTAGATAGAAAAAATCACGTTTAAGGGGTAATATGGAGCCATTCATTCGTTCTTTGTGAGCGTTTCTCTAGGATGCGTTTTTCCTGGATCTTAAGAATTAAAAAAATAAGTAATATAAAAAAATGTTGCAGAATATATCCTAAGTGAAATATGGAGTAGACTGTCATGAACTCTCAAAAATACTAGGAGGAACTTAACCATGGCGTTGCAAACTACAGTAGGTACATTGAAGACTTTGCTAGAGCAGATTATGCATGATCTAGGCAAAGCAGAACGTGGAAATAAAGCTGCTTCTCAGCGTGTCCGTACAGGGACAATTAAGCTAGAAAAAACAGCGAAAATTTTCCGTAAAGAATCTGTGAAAGCAGATAAGCAAACGAAGGGCAAGAAAAAAGCTGCGAAACCAGCTAAAAAAGCCGCGACAAAAAAAGCTGCTGCGAAACCAGCGAAAAAAGCTGCTCCTAAAAAAGCTGCGAAACCAGCTAAAAAAGCCGCAACAAAGAAAGCTGCAAAACCAGCGAAAAAAACAAGTGCAAAGCCTAAAGCAAAAACTGCTGCTAAAAAAGCGACTTCACGCGCACGTCCTTTCTCCGTAAAGAAGAAAAGCGCAAAAAAACGCACAGCAAAAATGCCACGTAAAAGCGCCCACGCATAGTCAATTTTCCGTTTGTTACCCTTAGATTAAAAGGAGGCGTTAAAATAACGCCTCCTTTTTATTTTTCTTTCTTCAAATTTTAAAATACGTTCGGTATAAACAAAAAAAACGACTAAGGCAGGGTGGATTAACCCTTGCCGATCCCCAATATTGTGGATGGTGCAATCCATAACCTCCACTCCATTTTGATCTTATCAATAGGTGTTTACTTTGAAAATATTACTAGTAATCTTAGTCGGGATAATCATCTTAGCAGCACTAGCAGGTAACATTATGAGTAATGTTGAACAGCCCGATTACAAAGTAGTTACTTCAGAAGAAAATATCGAAATCCGCGACTATCCCCCTATGATTTTAGCCGAAGTTGAAGTTTCCGGCGAAAGAAAACAGGCGATTAGTGAGGGGTTTAACATTCTCGCGGATTATATATTTGGAAATAACACCTCAAACAAAAAAATGGAGATGACAGCACCAGTTACAAATGAACTCAGCGAAAAAATGGCTATGACCGCTCCCGTGCTACAGGAACTACACATGGATAAGTGGAAAGTCAGATTCGTTATGCCAAAAAAATATAGCGTTGAAACACTTCCAAAACCAAATTCTAAACAGGTGATTTTGATTCCATTGCCTGCTAGACGCTTTGCCGTTATTCGGTTTTCCGGTCTTGCGGATAATGAAAGTATTAAGCTGCATATAGACGAGCTTGAAGCGTATATTGTAGCTGAAAAACTGAATCCAATTGGAGGGACTGTCTTAGCGTTTTACAATCCCCCTTGGACATTACCCTTTTTACGTCGAAATGAGGTAATGATAGAAGTTGACTCAACAATTAATTCTAAATTTATCGAGACTCATCCATGACAAAAATATTACTCTACTCATTATTGTTAGTTTTCGGACTGATTAGCTCACAATTTCTTGGAGGATTTGCCGAAGAGTGGATTCAATTGGGTACAATGTTCTGCTTATCCTTCATCATGATTCACGTAGGATATGAGTTTGAAATAGACAAGTCAAAACCCAAACAGTACGCTTGGGACTATTTAGTCGCAGGGACTGCTGCTATGTTTCCTTGGCTTTTTTGTGCGGGGTATTTTATTTGGGTTCTAGACATGACTTCCTGGACAGAAGCCCTTTTACTGGCGAGGTTTTCATCCCCTACTTCAGCTGGGGTCCTCTTCTCGATGCTTGCAGCAGCAGGATTATCTGCCACATGGGTATTTCGTAAAGCGCGTGTGCTTGCAATCTTCGATGATCTCGATACGGTTTTGTTAATGATCCCTCTTAAGATGATGATGGTTGGCATGAAGTGGCAATTAGGGATCATTGTCTTTGTGATCATGGTATTGCTTTGGATGGCTTGGCGCTATCTACACTCGTGGAGATTACCATTATCCTGGCCTTGGATTATGTTATATGCGGGTTTGATTACAGGATTATGTGAAATCATTTATGTAACAAGTAAGGTTATTAATGATGTTGTTCCCGTACACCTTGAAGTCCTTTTGCCGGCTTTTGTCCTTGGCTGTATGTTGGCACGTCCAGCAGGGCATAATCCCCATATTGATGATTCGCGGCCAGGACATCAGGAGGGACCGGAAGAGGCTGATGAACAGCGTGTTTCCGCGATTGTGGCAGCATGCTTTATGGTTCTCGTCGGGTTATCTATGCCACAAATACCGCATGATACGCTTGACTGGGGCGTTATAGCATCACATGTTGCTTTGGTGACAATACTTTCAAATTTCGGTAAAATGTTTCCGTTTTTCTGTTATCGAAAGGAGGCTACAATCCGTGAACGATTGGCTTTATCCATAGCAATGTTCCCGAGAGGTGAGGTTGGAGCAGGTGTGTTGGTGGTATCAATGAGTTATGGGTTAGGTGGGATAGCTTTAACAGTAGCCATTTTATCATTGGCACTTAACCTATTGCTGACAGGTGTATTCATTATCGCTGTTAAGAAACTTATTGGAGTAAATTAATGACGGTCCTTATGTTGTTACTGGGTTTAATAGGGTTGGTCGCGGGAGCTGAATTGCTTGTCCGTGGAGCATCGCGTTTAGGGTTGGCAATCGGGATTTCTCCTTTAGTAATTGGTTTGACGATTGTAGCCTTTGGAACGAGTTCTCCTGAAATGGCAGTGAGTGTGCGTGCAGCACTAACGAATCATCCGGATATAGTGATTGGCGCTAATGTTGGTAGCACGGTTTTTAACATACTATTCATTTTGGGTATTTGTGCATTACTGTCGCCGCTTATAATCTCTCAACAGCTCATTTGGTACGAAGTCCCCATCATGATAGGGGCACACTTGCTCCTTTTAACAATGTCTCTTGATGGTAAGATATCCAGGTTAAATGCTTTAATCTTATTCTGTTGTCTGATTTGCTACATAATCTTTGCCATAGTCAAGGGTCGCAGAGAAGTTAAAGTAGTAAAAGACGAGTACAACTCTGCCTTTTCTGTAAATAAAAAGGGATTAAATGCCCTAATCATTGGAAAGCAATGCGGGCTAATTGTTTTAGGATTGATTTTTTGTGTGTTTGGCGCAGGTTGGTTATTGGATAGTGCTGTGATTTTAGCGCGGGCATTTGGAGTCAGTGAGCTTGTTATTGGGATAACTATCGTTGCTGCAGGTACTTCACTTCCTGAAGTAGCGACCTCGGTGGTTGCGACAATCCGCGGACAAAGAGATATTGCCGTTGGAAATGTTGTCGGAAGTTGTATTTTCAATATTCTTGGTATTGTGGGTGTGGCAGGCTTAATAGCACCAAATGGGATAGTAGTTGCTCCGTCTGTTTTACGATTTGATTTGCCTGTGGCGATTGCTGCTTGTGTCGCTTGCCTTCCCGTTTTTTTTATTGGACATAAAATTTCACGTTGGGAAGGCGGGTTGTTTTTAGGGTATTATGTTGCTTATACCAGTTATTTGATATTGGCAGCTAAAGATCACGATTTTCTACCTATGTTTAGCATGATTATGATGTGGTTTGTGATTCCATTAACCTTAGTAACGGCCGCTATAGTGATTTACCGAACGACCTTTAAATAGGTATAATCATAAATGATAAAATGATCCAAGGCATATGCCGATACTACAAAATAACAGTATTAAAGCTGGTAACGACTTCTTTACAGGGTCTCTCACTTTTATATGCATGCATATCGCTCCGATCATCATCAAAGAAATTACAAAAGCTGAAAGAAAAGCCAAGAAAGGTATCCATAATCCTACAAGAAGTAGGAGTGCTGAGCTGATTTTGATGAATCCAATAAGATAGAAAGACCATAAGGGCAGACCATAAGCAGCGAATTCATTTTTTAAAGAAGTTGCACAGGATCCTCGATAAGGTGTTTTTTGATTAATTCGAATGACCCAAACGTATAGTAAGCTAAATGCGACAACTAGTTGAAGAAATACTGTGATAGAAGACATGGTAGATTTTACTCTTTAGCGTTCATGCCTTATGGCAATTTAAGTTTACTTTTGTATAGCTATACACTCTTGATAATTATTTTTTCAATAAAAAAGTATATATGCTCCTCGGTATAATTATGTCACCCTCTTCAGACCTTAATATATTTTTCTTTCTTATCCAGGCCTCCACTCCGCTGCGCTGCGTTCCGACCTTCGCTGTAAGATGCCGGCTCTTTGAGCCTGATGCAAATCGGTATCTACTTGATCAAAAATGCCAAACTCCGGCACCCATTCCCCCAGGAATACCGATTTTTCCTTGAGATTTTCCATAAAACCCCCTAAAATCAAGCGATTAGAAAATTTTACGGATACTTCCTGCAAAGGTTTGTACTTTTGTTAGGGCAAAATGGAAAGCAATGAAACAAATATCAGTTGAAGCCTCTCTTACAGATCTTAATAGCAGTGGAAATGGAATCGGACAGTTCACTCGCCTAGATGGAATGACCGTCGACACCGAAATCCCTTTTGCGCTTCCTGGCGATGTCGTTAAAGCCAAGTTGTGGAAAAAAAAGCGAGGAAAGTATTTAGCGATTCTTGAAGAAATTGTGACCCCTTCCCCTTTGCGCATTCAGCCGCGCTGCATACATTTTGGCGTCTGTGGGGGATGCCGTTGGCAGAATTTGCCCTATCCTGAGCAGCTTCGCCTTAAACAAGAGAAAGTGCTCGAATGTTTTAAAGACTTGCTGACACCCGATGTGGATATCCGTCCTCCAATTCCGTGCTCTCCACTTTGGGGATATCGCAATAAAATGGAATTTTCCTTTTCTCGCGATGCATTGAATCGAAAATTTCTTGGTTTGATCATGGATTCCAGCAAGGGAAAAGTGTTGAATCTGACGGAATGTCATCTTGTTAGCCCCTGGTTCATGGAAGCATTAAGAACAACACGGACGTGGTGGGATGAGACGACTTTAGATGCATATCATCCACACAAAAATACGGGTGCCTTACGCACACTGACCTTACGTGAGGGGAAAAGAACCGGAGATCGTCTTGTGATGCTTACTGTATCGGGGAATCCAGACTTTGCCATCCATAAAAAAGATCTAGAAAGCTTCGTCGCCTTCTTGCGAGATACGATCGAGCCGACAGATCCTAATGCAAACCTTAGTATTTTCTTGCGCATACAACAAGTAGCAAAGGGGATGTCGACGAACTTCTATGAGATGCTACTTTATGGTCCGGATCATTTTAGAGAGCACATGGATGTTGCCATTGATTCGACTAAAGAACCAAAGCACCTCACTTTTGAAATCAGTCCAACAGCATTTTTTCAGCCTAATACCGATCGTGCAGAGCAGCTCTATTCGCTAGCACTGCAGATGATAGGGATTGATAAGAATTCGGTTGTATACGACCTCTATTGTGGAACGGGAACCTTAGGCATTTGTGCAGCGTCAAGCGCGAAGCAGGTGATAGGGATCGATCTATCAGCAGAATCCGTCCTTAATGCCAGAACGAATGCGACACTAAATGGAATGAGTAATGTGACGATTTTATCGGGCGCTGTTCGTCATTTGCTGAGCCAAATTAAAGAAGAAAAAAAATATCCTCTTCCAGATATTATTGTGTTGGATCCGCCGCGACCAGGACTTGAAACAGAAGCGATCGAAGGGGTTCTGGGGCTTCGAGCAAAAAAGATTTTGTATATTTCGTGTAATCCTGTGACACAAGCGGTCAACATTGCCGAATTAGTGCAAGGCGGATACCGTATCGTTGCGATGCAATGCATTGATCAGTTTGCGCATACTCCTCATATCGAAAACTTTGTCGCTCTAGAAAGAGTGGATGGTACGCCTGAGGCTAATGCATGAAATTTAATCTTTTAAAAAATGCAACGACAACAAAAGCGCGTTTGGGAACGATAGAGACAGCACATGGAGTGATTGAAACTCCAATTTTTATGCCAGTTGGAACCCGTGGAGCGGTTAAAACGTTGACAGCAGACCAGTTGATCGACCTCAATGCCCAAATTATTTTGGGAAATACCTATCATTTGATGTTGAAGCCTGGAATGGAAATCATTGAAGCTGCGGGAGGACTTCATAAATTTATGAATTGGGATCGTCCTTTGTTGACCGATTCTGGTGGGTTTCAAGTATTTTCTTTGTCCCATCTCAATAAAGTAACTGAAGAGGGCGTGCGGTTTCAATCCCATATCGATGGATCGCGACATTTTTTGGGACCCAAAGAGAGCATGGAAATTCAAAAAATATTGGGATCCGATATCGTCATGGCATTTGACCAGTGTCCTCCTTATCCGTGCGGAGAAGCGGAAGTAGAGAAAGCTGTCGAAAGAACGGCACGTTGGGGTGCGATCTGCCGTCACTATGCATTGCAGGAGCATCAAAGCCTTTTTGGAATTGTTCAAGGCGGAGTTTTTCCGCATTTGCGTCGCAAATCGGCAGAAAGCTTATGTGCGCTTAACTTCGATGGATATGCGATTGGCGGCCTTTCCGTGGGAGAACCTGCGGACCTTATGTATGGGATGCTTGACGAGACAGTGCCGTGCTTGCCGGAAGATAAGCCGCGCTATTTGATGGGAGTGGGGACGCCACGGAATCTTATTGAGGGCGTGATGAGGGGTATTGACATGTTTGATTGCGTGATGCCCACGCGCAATGCTCGAAATGGTACCGCCTTTACATGGTCGGGTAAAGTGCAGATAAAATCTGCGCAATATGCTAAAGATTTTACTCCTCTGGATCCGCTGACTGACTGTTATACGTCGAAATTTTCTAAAGCGTATTTGCGCCATCTTCTTAATGTCGATGAGGTGACGGGCTTGACCCTTATCACCATACAAAATCTCGCCTTTTATCTTGATTTCATGAAAAAGATTCGGCAAGCTATCCAAAATGACACACTAGATGCGCTTTATGCTAAAATTTGTGTGCTCTACCCAAAATAAGATTAAAAGGAATAATCGATGAAAAATCTTACTCTCGCCTTGATTGGTGGACAAGTTGCCTTTACTACAATTCTTTCTGCCGAAGGTGTCGAAACTGTTTCTGCTCCCCAGCAAGGGCTAATGCAAACACTGGTCATGATCGGTATTGCCATGCTTTTCTTTTACTTCATTTTGTGGAGACCAGAGCAAAAGCGTCGTAAAGCGTTAGAAGAGCAGCGCGGAATGTTGAAAAAAGGCGATAAAGTGACGGCAATGGGAATCATTGGAATCGTCGATAAAATTCAAGAACACACCGTGATCCTAAAAATGGTGGACGGCAATAAAGTGGAATTCCTTACCGCCGCAGTTACCGACATATTACCTGAGTCTTCAGTAGAAAAAATAGAAGAATAAGCACCACGCGTTTGGTAAAATATGTTTTCTAAAAAAGCACTTGCCCTCTTCCTTGTTTCTCTTGTCGCATTGATCGATATGATGGGAATAGGCTTAGTCTATCCCATGTTTGCATCGATGTTATTCCGTAGCGACTGCTTGATGCTTCCTTGCGATACGTGTGATGCGACACGAGGAACGTGCCTTGGAATCTTATTAGCGACGATGCCTATTGTTCAGTTTTTTGCTGCCCCTGTCTTGGGAATGCTTTCGGATCAGAAGGGGCGAAAAAAAGTGTTGGCCCCGGCATTATGTCTCGGGGTGTTAGGCTATCTTTTAGCTGTCTATGCAGTGAGCATTGAAAGTTTCGTTATTCTTTTACTATCCCGCGTGGCAATTGGAATTTCTGCAGGCACCTTTGCTGTCGTCGCTGCGGCGCTGGCCGATATTAGTACTGCAGAAGATAAAACAAAGAATTTCGGCCTTTTCAATATGGCGGGCGGATTAGGATTTACTATCGGTCCTTTTCTTGGTGGCCTTTTGTCGAGCATGCGCTTTTTTATGATTGAGGGGTATGCGTTGCCTTTTGCTCTCGCTGCATTGATGACTTTTTTAAATCTGCTGCTAATCCTCTTTTTCTTTCAAGATTCTTACGAGCCGAAGCTGGGCGGCAAGGTTAGCCTTAGCCTCGGCTTCTACAACATCAAAAAAGCATTGCGCGTCAAAAGCATGCAAGCCCTCTTTTTCACCATCTTCCTTGCGTGCGTGGGGTGGTCCTTTTACTGGGAGTTTACTCCTGTCACATGGATTAGCGCCTACGGATTCAGCACCGTCGACATAGGAAACTTCTATGCATATGGAGCCATCGTCTATTCAATCAGCTGTGGACTTTTGATTCGTCCGATTGTCAACCGCTTTTCTAATCAACACGTTCTCTGTTATGCGTTAATGGGTTGTGGACTTGCCATCGGGATGCTTTTATTTCAGACGGATCAGGTGTGGTTGTGGGTCTATATCCCTTTGCAACAGTTTGCCATTGCCTTATTTTGGCCAACAGCAGCCACTGTGGTGTCCAATTCTGCCGGGGATGATATGCAAGGAGAGATGATGGGAGTGTTGCAGTCTGTGGACTCTCTCGCTTTTGCTGTTAGTCCCCTTATTGCCGGACCTTTGCTCGGAGTCAGCACTTCGATGCCGATCATTGTAGGGGGATTATGTATGTTCGCAGCGGCTGCAGTCCTCGGCTCCTTTTTAAGCCGTATTCCTGATGTCCAAAATTGTGAGCCGTCGGCTTCTTAGATCCCTTCTTGGAGCTGTTCCGCACATTGGATCATCAAATCATTAAAGGACATTTCCCCTTTTGCTAGACTTTCAATTGCATACGAGTACATATCCGTAGCAAGCATGATCATTCCCACGAGACTTAAGATGAGAATATCGGTGATTCCTTCTGGTGAAATCACTAAATTGTATTGAAAAAGAACTTTGTTTTCTGCTTCGTCGAGCTGGAATCCGGCAAGTTTGATATTGCGATTTAAAAAATGGAGAAGGCTGCCGACATCTTTTCCATACTGCGGATCAAATGTAAAAGGATATTCAAAAGAAAATTCGACAAAAATGATAGGAGCTTCTTGAGGGGAGGATTGTCCGACGTTTTGACCAAACTCCTGTTCTGTGATATGGATCGTAAGAATACGCTGACGGTCGCTTTCATCCATTCCTGTATCGATGACAAGAAAAGGCAAGGGCGATTCCTCTGTCTCTGGAAAAAATCGAACAGGAATTTCCCCTAAAACAAGGGCATCTTCTATTTTTTTAAATAAGGGATCGATACTCATGAATTATCTTCTTTAGCCTTAGCATTTGCGGCAGTTTGTGCCATGGTTTTAAAATTTCCACCATAGAATTTTGTGAATTCATTTTCAATGTTAGCAGAATTGAAATCGCTCGGATTCATTCCATGTATGGTTTTAAGAAAACGAAGCGTCGATTCATCAGTGGTTTGTTCTTCATGAAGATGGGTCATGACGTGGAGTAATGTCATTTTTTCGCTTTTTTCAAAAATCAAATTAACCTCTGGGAGTTTTTTTGCAGTGTCTTTAATTCCTGCCTGGGACATTGCATTAACGACTTTATTTAGCTTAGTCTGCCTTTTTTCCAGCGTTGCGCGTGCCTTTGCTAAATGCTCTCCAATTTTTTCTGCTTCTGCTTTTGCCACTGCTTTTTTTTCATTGCTTAATCCCTCAGAAACCGCTTTATTCATCAGTTTCATCTGGCGTTCTTTTAATCGACTCACTTGAAATTCACTCCAGAGGACAGGTAGCTCTCGAGAGCTTTCTCGAAATTCATTAAATTTAAGATACGTTTCTTTCATCGTATTAGGCTTATGGTAGAGTCCATACGCAAAACCTGCAGCCCCAAATCCTGCTCCCAGTGCCGTCACTCCCAATCCTGCCGCGATTAATAGAAGAGGAGGAAAGGCTACCCCGACCACTGCACATGCGAAGGCGCCAAGCCCCATGGCACTGACGGTGATTCCTAAGGGCGCCATTACCATCACTTTTGCAAATGTCAATTTAAAATAATCTTTTTCAATTTTTTGCTTTGCAAGACCCATTGAGAGCATTGCATTTCTAGCCAGTGGTTGAATTGTCTCTTCAAATGCGATGTATTGATTTCTTAGTTCATATTCGAGCTTTGGTCGCGTATCTGCTGCTTCCAGCTTTTTTTGGATAGCAACAAGGCTAGGTATTACTTCTTTAGAGGTAGGAGGAGGAGCTTTGTTGAAATTTTTTAAATTTTCTGCGCCTCGTACCTCTAAATTTTCAAGATGGATTCCATAATTATTTGATAATTTCTTTAGACCCTCAGAAACGTTGTTTACAAAATTGTCATCAACGCCAGTATTAAGCACAGTTTCGATTTCTTTAAGAATTTTCTTTTCAAATATTTCTTCGTAGCGCACTACATTTGATTCAAAAGCTGTTTGACGGTTCGCTAGCAAAGCCGTTACCTTTTCTGCGTCTACTTCTGAAGGAGAAAGAGCTTTCATTTGTTCGGTGTGGGCATTGACACTCTTTCTAGCCGAAAGAGTTTTTGCTAAGGCGATGGGCGCGGTGATAATTGTGATTACTCCTGTTCCTAGCCCTAAAACGACTCCGGATAATTTAACAACGATGGCAATTTTTTTTATTTTTATTAGAGTAGGAATAGTGAGTGTCAGCATGGGCATCACTCTTCTAAAGACCTTGCCGGAGCGTTTTATCCACGTATTTCCTTTTTTTATCCCGAATACTACTTTTGAGGCAACACGTCCCCCAATTGATTTCGCAAAAGCGGAGCGTGCTTCCTTTACTTGTTTTGAGAGGACTTCAAGAGTGTCTTTGACCTCTTCCGTTTTTGGTGAAAGAACATTTGTTTCATTTTCGTGCAAACTTTGTCGATCTTTTTCCACTTGTCTATCGACAAGTTCTTGTAATGAAGGAGGAAAGTGGTCGTCCAAATGTGCATCATTTGAAAGGTGTAGAGGAAGGTCTTTTGGAGGAGGAGTAAAGGATTGCGTTCCTTCGACACTGATTTCTAGATGCTCTTTTGTTGGCTGAAGGGAAAGACCACCTACTTCTTTTTGGGGTTCAATAGAGGCCGGATTGATGGGCATGGAATCGTCAGAGCGATGGACTGTATTCATGGATTTACTTTTGGTAGTATTAACCTAAAAAAATCATTTTTCCTTTTGAACTTGCATTTTTTAGAATCATTTCATTCATCGACTGCGCGCTTTCAGATAATGGCGTTTCCAAAGGCTGTTGGTGTTTTTTGATAAGCGCATCTAAACACATAACATAAAGAGAGAGCTCCTCATAAAAAAGTGCTGGTTCTGTTGCTTCATTATCGAAAAATTCGAAGTAAATCAGTGAGCGTGTCGAAGGATCATACCCAATGCTTCCTTTACCCGTTGCATGTCCAAAAAGATTAGCTGTTAAAAGCTCGATTGCCTCTTCTTTTTCATGATCGTGAGAAAGAGCATATAATACGCTGTATAGAAAAAAACCTTTATTATCGGTGGAATTTTCTAAAGAAATCAGGTATTTTCCATTAACGGTGAAGGTACAGATTCCATTCTCATCAAGGGAGAGGGAAGTATTAAATCGACCACTTAAGTTTTTGACGATGTTTGTTAAGATCATATTAAACTAATTTGTTGGCTTTTAAACTTGTTTCCTAACTTTATTTTAAAATATTTAATGTTAATTATCTAAGGATTTTATAGGTGGAAAAATTAAATCCAATTTTACAGGTGAAAAATCTCACAACAAAGCTTCAAATTGGAAAAATCCCCTACGCCGTAGTAGATAATCTCTCCTTTAATCTATATAAAGGAAAAACTTTAGCGGTTGTAGGGGAGTCCGGCTGTGGGAAATCGATGATGGCCCTCTCCCTCCTGAGAATCCTTCCCACCCCCCCAGCGCTTTCTCCAGAAGGAGAGATCTTTTATCGCGGAAACAACCTATTAACGCTCTCGGAAAAAAAGATGCGTGCGATCCGAGGCGCGCGCATTGCGATGATTTTTCAAGATCCATCCGCAGCATTGAATCCAGTGTATACGATTGGTGATCAGATGCTTGAAGTAGCTAATCTCCACCTAAACCTCTATGGTGAAGAAGCGTTTTCCCTGGCCGTTCAGTCACTAAAAGAAGTGGGGATAGGGAATCCTGAAGAGCGGCTATACGACTATCCTCACCAACTATCGGGCGGAATGCGCCAGCGCGTCATGATTGCCATGGCGTTGATGTGCAAGCCGGATATATTGATCGCTGACGAACCGACAACGGCACTCGATGTCACCATACAAGCACAAGTATTAAAATTAATCCGTGAGTTGCAACAGAAAGAAGGAATGGCGGTTTTGTTGATCACTCATGACATGGGCGTTGTCGCGGAGATGGCGGATGAAGTGATGGTCATGTATGCGTCGCAAACGGTCGAAAAGGGGAATGTTTACCAACTATTCGATCAGATCGCACACCCTTACACTGCAGGATTATTCAATTCAAGACCAAGGATAGAGTTGCCTAAAGGCACCCGCCTCGAGGCGATTAAAGGATCCGTCCCACCGCTCACAGACTATCCTGAAGGCTGTCGTTTTCATCCACGCTGTCCGTATGTGATGGAGAAATGTAGGCAAGGTCTTGTTCCAATCTTTACCGTCGATGCAGAAAAATCACATCTTTCTAAATGCTGGCTATCGGATGGAACAATCGAGAGTCAGGAAAAAATAAGAGAAAAGCCCCTGTGAATACTCCACTATTGTCTGTGCGAAATTTAAAGAAATATTTTCCTGTTGTTGCGGGACCGCTACGTAGGGAAATAGGAATGGTAAAAGCTGTCGATGACATTTCCTTTTATATTGAATCCGGCGAAGTATTGGGTTTAGTGGGAGAGTCGGGATCGGGAAAAAGCACAGCGGCACGTGCCGCTATTCGCCTTATTGAACCAACGGCAGGAGAACTATTTTTTCAAAATACGGATCTGCAAGCATTAAAGCCAGAAGCGCTGCGCTGCTGGCGTCCTCATGTCCAAATGGTCTTCCAAAATCCTTATCCTTCCTTGAATCCAAGAAAAACCGTAGGAGAAGCAATCGGAGAGGGGTTGCTCTATCATGGCTTCGTTAGCAGTGTAGAAGAAAAAGAGGCGCGCATCGAAGAAGTGTTAGCACAGGTGGGTCTTTCCACAGCGGTGATCAATCGTTATCCTCATGAGTTTTCAGGCGGACAGCAGCAGCGCATTTGCATTGGAAGAGCCATTGCAATGAAGCCAAAGATGCTTATTTGTGATGAACCCTTGTCTTCCCTGGACGTGTCGATTCAGGCCCAAATTCTTAACCTGTTTATGGATCTCAAAGAAAAATTAAAATTAAGTTATCTTTTTATTACGCACGACCTCACCGTTGCGCGGTACGTATGCGATCGTATTCTTGTCATGCACCAAGGAAAAATTGTTGAAGAGGGGATCACAGAAGAGTTATTCGCCTCCCCACAGCATGCCTATACCAAAGCCCTTTTGTCGGCGATCCCTCCACAGCGTCCTTCCCGTTGTACATAGTTTAAAAATAAAATAATTTTTTGCTTGCTTCAATCAAAATCTTCTTTTCTTGTCCCATAAAAGGGACATTCTTGGTAAAATCATTGATGTGATGGAAAATATTGAATTTAATACGACGCGACGTGCATTTTTGTGGACCCGAGTATTGGATACGCCCTTTTGGGCGATCTTCAATATGCTTCCATTTATTTTGTATAAAGACTTGCATGCGACACCTTTCGAATTAGCCGTTGTCATTGCCCTAAAGCCCCTTTCCTCTTTATTTTCTGTCTATTGGAGTGCGTTGATTCATAAACGACATGACCGCTTACGGTCGAATGTCGTCTGGGGAGGGATCCTCCGCCACCTTCCCTTCTTTTTCTTTCCGTGGATAGATCATATCTGGTTTTTTATTTTAGCGTTTGGATTCCATATGATGCTCTCGCGTGGAGCGCAGCCGGCGTGGATGGAACTCTTAAAAAGAAATATTCCGGGACCTGCCCGTGAACGCGTATTTGCTTTTGGATCTATGCTGGGATATGTCGGAGATGCGCTTCTTCCTTTTGTGTTAGGTTTTCTTTTGGATGGATATTTTGAGGCGTGGAGATGGATTTTTCCTGTGGCTGCACTGCTTTCTTTGGGAGCCATCTTTTTCCAGAAAGATATTTCTCTAAATGATGAGCAGTCGATAGAGAAAATTCCATTTACATTTAAGGAAGCGGTTGTCACTCCTTGGAAAGGCGTGATTACTTTATTGAAGAGCCGACCTGATTTTACTCGTTTTCAGATAGGATTCATGTTGGGAGGATCGGGATTGATGGTGATGCAGCCCGCGTTGCCCGTCTTTTTTGTCGATGTGCTTAATTTGTCCTATATGGAATTTGCCATTGCGTTGACAACCTGCAAGGGGATTGGCTATGCATTGACATCGCCGCTATGGGCACGGTGGGTGAGTAAAGGAGAGATTTTTCGTTTGACGGCCTGGGTGACGGCATTGGCAACATTATTTCCTATTTGTATGATGCTCGCCCCTTACGGCTTGATGTGGCTCTATTGTGGGTATCTTTTCTATGGAGTCATGCAGGCAGGAAGTTCTTTGAGTTGGAATATGTCGGGCCCTATTTTTTCTCGAGAAGAAGATAGTTCGCTTTATACAAGTGTGAATGTGGCAACAGTGGGAATCCGCGGTGCCGTAGCGCCGTGGATAGGAAGTCTTCTTTGTACCTATTGGGGAGCGTCTTCTACGATGATTTTGGGAGTTGTTTTATGTTTGATTGCCACGCAGCGGTTGGCATGGTATGCGAAAGAAGAGCGCGTTCCACAAGCCCTTGGCGCGAATGATAACGGCTAGAATAGTACTCTTCCAATTCATTCAATAGCGATTCGTAGAGTGAGGGTAGGATATTTTCTTTCATGAGTGCTGCCCCTTTTTGAAGTTGTGTGCGCATCATCGGAAGTGTTTCTTCTTTTGTCGGCATTGCTTCAAGCTCTTTTAGGAAATCCAGTAGCTGCATATAGACCGCGGCTTGTACCTTTCTTTCAAATTCGTTGAGTAGCGGCGGATTAAATAATAAAATTTCAGAAAATTCCTGAAGTAAGAGTGTATGTGCGGGAGCAGAAAACACAGGTCCTACCGTTTGTATGAAGGAATAAATCCCTTTTTCTAACGGAGTCGATCTTTGGAGAAGACGCGCACGATTGAATGTAGCAGCATCTCTAAGCATGTTGTAAAGAAGTTGCGCTCCTTTTTCTTGTATGTCTTGCTGGAAAGTAGGAGTATTTAAGCGATGCTCTTGGACCAGTTGGTAAGGAAGAACCACACCTGTTGTACTCAGTGTTTCAAAGGTGGTACAAAGAAGTTCATAGCAATTTTCTTCTCCGCTGATAAGAGTATAAAACGTATCTAGTATATTTTTTACATTTGGTGGAAGTAATGCCTCCGGTGCAGCACGGAGAAAAGCATCGAGCAGAGTGCGATGTAGGCCTAAGAGCTCCTTTTTATTAGAATTAAACATCCCACGTCGATTGTTTAGGAGCACCTTCGCTCTTCTATTTAGCGCTCCTTGGGGCAAAAGCTCGCATGCCGCCACTCTTTTTCTATCAAGCAACAAGGCAATTTCGTTCAATTTATCGAGGCGGTGAGGGTATTTCGGAATTAAGTCATTGCCAAACGTCCATCCATTATGTTGCATCGCATGCGGATATGCTGTCTGCGCTGCTGTCGAAGACAATTGAAAACTATCTTGAATCGGAATGCTGCGCCCTTCCTGCATTCTCCGGAATGCACCTTTGACTATAATGACCTCTCCAGGAAGAGGAACAATCACTTGCATGCAGCGAATGACTTCTTCTGATTCCTCAACGATTTCAATCGGCGTTTCTTTAAGATCCACCTGTTGCACATTTTCTGTGGTAGAAAGGGTAATTCCTTTCATAATAAACATGTCTTTTTCTTGCGTCGATAGTGTGGCCGTTTTTTTATATGGTTGAAAAGACAACGCAGCAATAGAAGGGTCGAGCACTTTTGCTGAAAAAAGAGGAGTTTTTAGTTTTATCGGTGATGTTAAATTTTTTTTTGATCTTTTGAATATGAGTGAGAAAATGCCTGATTTATTTATATCGCATCTTCTTTCGAGAGAACCGTTATAGTCGCCAATGATCGTTAGCACGCGCTGTGCTAGTGCACGTTCGCGAGGAAGCCCCGCCTGCCATTTTTCTATTAAAGGATAATAGTTTGTGAGCGTTTCGATTGCATGCTGAAGCGCAATCATTTCTTGGTCGACGGTTTTTTTTTGAAAAAAAACTTCTTTAACGAATGATTTAATGCGTCGAATACTTGTACGCAGAGGAAGAGAGGGCTTATTTGCACTGAATCGCTCTAGGGTCGTCAAAGCGGCTTCCAATGCGGGAGCCATATCGTAAGAAGGGGAAGAAGTTGGAGTAGAAGCGTTGTTCATCATCAGTTCTTTCGCATTAATGAATGCAATTATAC
>CAYIYO010000016.1:0-4762 GCA_964367715.1 uncultured bacterium | reverse complement strand
ATTCAAAAACCGATTCTTGATTTCACTTGTGTATAATGTACAAAACTAATTGTCATCTTTCACTGTAGGCAGAGGCTTATTGCAAGCAGCCTCTATCGTCAAGGTAGTTCCCTCGACAACATCAATCGTATAAGAAGTTTCGCGTGCACCTTCAAAAGAAATTAGTTCCCCACGCTTTAAATAATCAAATGCTTTTGAGGTCTTTGGCTGTGTGGTGAGGTTAGATCCAAATCTTTTTTTACCGTCGGTTCCGCACAAGTAGTACTCTTTGCCATAATGGCCTTCCAATCCTGGACTGATCACCCGATAAACCGGTTCTTTAGGCAATACTGGCCAGCCTGCAGTCGGTTGACGAAGGATCAAATAACTCATTTTCAATGAGCCTTGATTGATCTTTCCTGCACGCTGTAAATCTTTAAATAACTGTGGCCATACCATCTCGCGCTGGGCATAGCATGCACTTTTTGCTTTTAAGGCAGGGCATTCGCCCTTCCACACACACGGAGCCTGTACAGGAATTCCACGCTCGACAAGCGTGTTACGCAAGGCAAGCATACGCTGATTAGCAAAAGGAAGAGAGCTTTCTACCAATAATAAATGTCCATTTGGAGTTAAGCGCTTCAGCAAGGAATTGATAAATGCACTTTCTTTTTCTTCCCATTTTTCTTTGCTTGTAGGAAATAATTCTGCAATACAGTGTGCCACAGTAATTAAATCAAATTGGCCTTCCACAGGAATAGGCGCATGTGGTCCTTCCCATTTGCGTATCGCAAGGGTCATCCCATAACGTCCCGCCACTTCTGCTCCATACTCCAATGCCATGGTGCTGCGGTCAATCGCAAAGGCTTCGTTTGCTCCGTGTCGTAACGCCGCAAAAGCAAAAGGGGCAGATCCACTGCAGATGTCCAAGACACGTTCGGGAGCAGTCGGAAGCTCGCCCATTAAGCAAAAAGCCTCTTGATAATGCTCCACCCACTGATACAATAAATGCGCACCCAAAATATCTTTGTCAGCAAAATAGTCTTTATCTAAGAGATATGGATTGTCCATAATCGCTTTTACACCGGCAACAACACCACGAAATTCACGGGTCTGCAAGCTATCACTAGGACCGGATAATTTATGGAGGCGGCGCCATTGGTTAATGAGCAACTCCATGATTGTATTCATATCAAGATCGAGCTTCTTAGGTCTTTTCATTGACATTTTCTCCTCTATGGAAAATCGCTTCCATTTCTTTTGCTGAGAGAGAACGGAACGCACCAGTCTCTAAAACGCCAAGGATCAATCCACCAATACGTGTCCGCTTCAATTCGAGCACTTCCAAGTCCGCGTTTTCTAGCAAATGACGCACTTCGCGTTTTTTTCCTTCACTGACGACAACTTTAACGGTATTGCGGCGCATTTTGACGACTTTAACCGGCTTAACCATCACTCCTTCCACCCACGTTCCTTCTGAAATGATCTTCAAATGGTCTGCGTTGAGGTCACGATGGACTTTTCCTATGTATTCTTTTTGGATATTTGCGGAAGGGTGGATCACACGCTGTGCAAAGTGGCCGTCATTGGTCACAAGGATTAATCCAGAGGTGTCTTTATCGAGGCGTCCCACAGTAAATAAGCGGCTTGCTTCCGGACCAAACATATCCACCACGCGTTTTGGATAGTAGCGTTGCTCGTGGCTACAGATCACACCTCTAGGTTTATTGAGAATGTAGTAGACCTTTTCTGGTGCTCTTCCGATCAGCTCTCCATCGACTTCGATCTCATCTTCATGGCCGACCAGCGTTTGTTCGAGAACAGTGCGGCCATTAACTCGAATTCTTCCCGCGAAAATGAGCTCTTCACAGGCGCGTCGTGAGGCGATACCGGCTTCAGCTAAATATTTACTTAAACGTTTTTTCATTTTAAAACTTATATTTGTGATTACTAAGTTGTCTATAGTAAGGGATTTTTACGAAAAAAGCAACGCATAGATCCGTGCTATCGAAAATTTGTCCAAATAGAGTATAGTTTTATTTTATATGGGATTTCTATCAGGAGAGAATGGTAAATGACTATTTTAATTTTAATGCGTCACGGAGAATCCGTTTGGAATAAAAAAAATCTTTTTACCGGATGGGTCGATATCCCTCTTTCCGATAAAGGAATTGCCGAAGCAATGAAAGGTGGCGAGCAAATCTGCAACCTTCCCATCGATGTTATCTTTACCTCAACCCTTATGCGTGCGCAGATGACATTAATGATTGCAATGCAGCACCACCACTCTGGAAAAGTTCCAGTGATTCTCCACGAAGGGGAAGGTAAACTCCAGGAATGGGGACAAATCCATAGCAAAGAAGCCGCAAAAGAGACGATTCCTGTCCATTGTGCCTGGCAGCTCAACGAGCGGATGTATGGGATGTTGCAAGGTCTAAACAAGGTCGAGACGGCAGAAAAATATGGTGTCGAACAAGTGAAACTCTGGCGACGCAGCTATGATATTGCACCTCCGGAAGGGGAAAGCTTGGAAATGACTGCTGCCCGCGCCATCCCTTACTTTGAAGAAACAATCGTTCCCTATCTACGCGATGGAAAACATGTCTTCATTTCAGCCCACGGCAACTCGTTACGTTCGATCGTGATGGCATTGGAAGGCCTAAGTAGAGAAGAAGTCATCAACTTAGAAATTGCAACAGGAGAAGCGATTGTTTATCAATTTAAGCAAGGAACCTTTACTCGCATCGACCTCAATACTTTAAATACAAATTCATAAAGAATACATATGGCAAACGGCATTTACCTAGACAACAGCATGACAACGCGCCCCTCCGAGCGTGCAATTAGCAAATTACTGCCCTTTTTATCCGATAAATGGGGCGTTTCCTCCGCTCCTCACGCATGCGGACAAGAGCTTTATCCGGCGATGGAAGACGCATTAAAAGCAATTTATTCGATGATCGGAGCCAAAGAGAAGGACCATTTCGTCTTCACAAGCTCAGGAGCAGAAGCAGTGAACCACGCCATCCAAGCGGCCTACTTCGATCTCACCATGCATTCGGGAAGAAACCATTTTATCACCTCTGCGATCGATGAAGCCCCCTCTATTATGGCCATTGGTCGCTTAGAAGAGTTGAGCTGCTCCGGCAAAATGGTCTCTCCCAATAAAGAAGGAAAAATCACCCCCGATGCCATCATCGCCGCGATGACTCCGCGGACCGCACTTGTTTCCCTCTCTTGGGTCAATGGGCTGACAGGAGTGATTAATCCCGTCGCAGAAATCGCAGCGATCTGCAAAGAACGCGGCGTTCCTTTACATCTTGATATCACGCATGCATTAGGAAAACTTTATTTCAATTCAGAAGAATTAGGGGCCAGCTTCCTGACATTTAATGGGGATCATCTTCATGCGCCAAAAGGCACAGGTGGCCTATGGATTAAAGAAGGCGTCCGCTGCAGCCCTTTCCTTATCGGAGGAATCGAACAAGGAGGAAGGCGTGCAGGAAGCTTTAGCGTGGCTAACCTTGTCGCTCTCGGAGAAGCCGCCAAAGAGACGATCGAAGCCCGCGATTATGTTGGAACAGAAGTCGCGCGCCTACGAAATAAGCTCGAAGATGGCATTATCGAAGGCTTTCCTGATGCGATCGTTTTCTATCCAAATGAAGAACGTATTCCCAATGTCACTGCCATCGCTTTTCCCGGCGTCTCAAATGAAGCATTGCTCTACCTTTTAAATAAAAATGGTGTCTATGCGAATATTGGCGGGGGAAGTTTCCAACAAATAGGACTCGTCCTCTCCGCTGCCGGTGTCGACAAAAAAATTGCAGCAACTACTCTTAGCTTTAGTCTTTCAAGAGAGACTAAAGAAGAGGAAATCACATGTGCCATCGCTATTATTACTAGCAGTGCACAGCGTCTTCGAAAACTTTCAGAACAATTGGTGAAATAATGGGTATTCCTGCATTTATTGAAGCATTTCCATGGAGCCAATACAGTCGAAAATTACAGGCAGTGATTGACAAGCCACGCAACAGTGGATTTTTCACAAAAGAAGAATCCGATGAGCGCGGTGTCCGTCACATCGAAGCATCCCAAGGAAATGTTCAAGACGGCAATGCTTTTCGCCTTTATTGGCTGGTCGACAAAGAAGATGGAACGATCATCGACGCCAAGTACCAAGTGTTTGGACAATCGGCCTTGATCGGAGCCTTAGAAGCAGCATGCGATCTTTGTGTAGGAAAAAACTATGATCAAGCGCGCCGTCTCTCTACAGATCTTATCGATCGCCATGTCCGCGATAAACCCAATGAACCGGCTTTTCCAAAAGAAACTTTTTTGCATCTCAATCTGGTATTAGAAGGAATCGATGCAGCCGCTTCTCAATGCACCGACTTGCCTCTGCCAGTCGCTTACATCGCTCCTCCGGTCCCCTTGGGCGGTGGAGAAGTCCTTGTAGGCGGCTATCCCGGATGGTTTGATTTGACTTTAGTGCAGCAAATTGCCGTGATTGAAAAAGTACTAGACGAAGACGTGCGCCCTTATATTGCTTTGGATGGAGGAGGCATCACTGTATTAAATTTTCTCCAAAGCAAAGAAGTTGTTATTAGTTACCAAGGGTCGTGTACCAGCTGTTACTCTTCTGTGGGGACCACCTTGTCATACATCCAACAAACACTACGCAATAAGGTGCATCCTGATATTGTCGTTACCCCCGACCTTGAGTTTGACACCCCTTATCCGGAATAATTAATAGTTACAAAATCTTGAATTCACTTGTGTATAG
>CAYIYO010000015.1:0-38004 GCA_964367715.1 uncultured bacterium | reverse complement strand
TTTTGGCATTTCGACTCAGCCAAAGCCCTGGGGTTATGAGATCGCAAATGGGTTCATATTGTTAATATTAAAACACTTGCGATCTTTTAACCGCGGGTCTTTCGCTGTGTCCAAATGCCAAAATTTATCCGAACCGTGGTATAAATCGGTTTTTAGATGAAATTTATCTAGGAAATTACTCGTTGAATGAACGTTCGATTTGGTTGGCGAGCTGTTGCCCGACCGTATAAAGAAAGTTTTTTCTTTCGAAGGAGATATCGGTTTCGTTGTTGGGTTCGTAGGCAAGGACACCAACGATGTCATTAAAGCCTTTTAGTGGTAAGTAGAGATTTTTTGCTGCTGGTAGCGTTGTTGTGGACCAGCCGGCTTCTTTTCCATTTTCTAGGACCCAATTTGCTGCGGCTTTTTCCTTTTCGTCGTAGAGTGCATCTCTGCTTTCTTTAAAATCCAGTCCATTGCCTTTTACTTTAATAATGATGTTGGATTTTCCTGGAAGGACCGCATTTACTTTTTCTTTTACTGCTTCGATGGCTTGCTGGGAAGAAGTTGAGCTGGCGATACTGCGGACAATGTCGTAAAGAACCTCTGCCGATGTTTCTCTTAAGAGAAGCATGCGCTTGTTTTTTCTGGCGCGATCGATCAGTACACTGGTGAAGACTGCTGTGAGGATGTACAGATAAAACAAGTAAAAATCTTCATTTTTGTAGTTTGGAACTCCTACTTTTTCTGGAATAAAATAGAAATACCAGACTGTCGCGTAGATGATTGAGGCAAAGATGACAGGGCCTTTCAGAAATACAAGACTTAGAGAAAGGATAGAAAAGAGAAATAAAAATCCGACCACTTTATATCCCACATAAGGGAGCAGGATGCCTCCTATAAAGGTCAATAACATCGCCATCATCAAGACTGTCAAGTAAGATGACCACTCCTTTGGAAAAGAAAAAAGATAGAATTTTCGACGATAGGGATTGATGAGTGCGCGTTGACGGAGGACGTGGATATCAATGTCCGTGCATTCGATTGCTAGCTGATCGAGAAGAGTGTATCCAAAAAAATCTAACCACCGCTTTGGGGGCCGGCCGATAATGATCTGCGTCACGCCGCGTTGACGGGCAACGCGTTGGATGGCTTCTGAAATGGCGGGGTCATGTGTCGTAATAACTTCTGCGCCCAATTCTCGTGCCAGGGCGATATTTTTTGCGAGGGCGGCATTTTGTTCTTCGGAGAGTTCTCGCCCATCGTCGACATGCAGAGCAACCCATGGAGCGTCGAGACTGAACGCCAGACGACGTGTTTTTCTGATCAGTTTTTGAGAGTGAGGGCTATGACTCACAGCAACGAGTAGGCGCTCGCCGGGCTGCCATGCTTCCTTTCGTTCTACTGTCGAGACCATCCCTTGTAGGTCGTGATCAATCTTTGCTGCGGCGTACCGCAAGACCATCTCTCTGAGTGCAGTCAAGCGGTCTTGCTTAAAAAAGTGACGTGCGGCGATTTCTGACTGATCGCCGAGATAGACCTTTCCTTCTTTTAATCGTTCTAGAAGAGTATCGGGGGGGATGTCGACCAGTTCGATGTAGTCGGCGGATTCAATGATAAGATCGGGAACCGTTTCTCTGATGGCGATGCCGGCGATGTGTTCGATTTCATCTTTGAGACTGTCAATGTGTTGGACATTTAATGTTGTGTAGACATTGATTCCTTTGTCGAGGATTTCGATGACATCTTGCCAGCGTTTTGGATGGCGTGCACCGGGAACGTTCGTGTGGGCTAGCTCATCGACTAGGATGAGCTCGGGCTTTCGCGCGATGATCGCATCGATATCGAGCTCTTCAAAGACAGTATCTTTATATTTATACCACTTTTCGGGGATGATGGGGATTCCTTCTAAAAGATGGGCTGTTTCACTTCTGCCATGTGTATCGATGGTTCCTGCGACCACATCAACGCCGAGTTTTAGCATGCGATGGGCTTCTTCGAGCATGGAATAGGTCTTTCCTACTCCTGCAGACATTCCTAAAAATATTTTTAATCGTCCCCGTTTTCCTGTGCGTTCTTCTTTTGAGATTGCTTTTAGGAGATCTTGTGGATTGGGGCGTAAGTCTTCGGATTCATCCATTATTTTATTTCATCCATTGCAAGGTTAAGTTCTAAAACGTTGACGTATGCTTGTCCAATGAAATCTAGAACCCGTTTTTGGGATTTTTTATCGATCAATTGTCTGAGAGTTTCTTTCGTGATGTTTGGATTATTGCGTGCGTTGACAATACGATTGATTTGAAAGTAGGCCGTTTCGGGACTGATATGTGGATCTAATCCACTACCTGATGCATAAACAAGCTCGTCCGGAATTAAATCCACCTTCTTAATTCCATCTGCAGTCATGATTTTTTGTTGCCTTTCTTCGACGAGCTTTTTCAACTTAGAACTCGTAGGACTAAGGTTGCTGCCACCAGAATGCATTGGATCGTAGTCTCCGGCCGAGGGACGCGACCAAAAATAATGGGTGGATTCAAATTTTTGTGCGATGAGAGAAGATCCGATCACGCTATCTTTACGAACGATAAGACTTCCGTTGGCTTTATTTGATGCTGTTGTTTGTGCGATGAGAAGGATCAGTAACGGGTAAATAATCCCTGTTAGCAGAGACATCCACAGAAACATTCTAAGAGCGCGGATGGCATTTCTCATAAGGTGACTCCCATTAGTTCAATCCCTAAATCAATTAATTTTATTGCGATAAAGGGAAGAATGATTCCCCCAACTCCATAGTATAGAATATTGTTACGCAGCATGACGTTTGCTGATTGTGCATTATAGTTAACACCTTTCAGTGCTAATGGAATGAGAGCGATAATGACCACTGCATTAAAAATCACGGCGCTTAAAATTGCACTTTTTGGGGAGTGTAACTGCATAACATTTAAAAATGCGAGAGGACCCCTATTAAGACCTTCGGTCAGATAGAGACCACTAAAGATCGCGGGAATAATCGCGAAATATTTGGCGATGTCGTTGGCGATGCTAAACGTGGTGAGGGCTCCGCGAGTCATCAAAAGCTGCTTTCCTATTCCTACGATGTCGATGAGCTTTGTTGGGTTGTTGTCGAGATCGACCATGTTTCCTGCCTCTCTTGAGGCTTGGGTTCCTGCATTCATTGCGACGCCAACATCGGCTTGTGCTAAGGCCGGAGCGTCGTTGGTGCCGTCGCCCGTCATGGCGACAAGATGCCCTTCTTGCTGTTCTTTTTGAATCAGTTTAAGCTTCATTTCAGGTGTTGCTTCGGCGATATAGTCGTCGACGCCTGCTTCTGCGGCGATGGCTGCGGCAGTAAGAGGATTATCTCCTGTGACCATCACCGTGCGTATCCCCATTTTTCGTAACTGGATAAAGCGCTCTTTCATTCCCCCTTTGATGATGTCTTTTAGGTGAATGATGCCGATAAGTTGATTATTATTGCTGACGAGAAGAGGGGTTCCTCCTTTCACTGCAATGTTATTGATCATTTCGTCCATAACAGGAGGATAGCTGCCTCCAAGAGCTTTGATATGTTGCCGAATGGCATCGATGGCGCCTTTGCGGATCGTGCGCACCACATTTCCTTGGGCGTCTTTAAAATCGATTCCACTCATCCGCGTCTTTGCGGAAAAAGGAATGAACTCCATGCTTGCGTGTGTGTTTTGAATTGCTTCAGCGCGGAGTCCATACGTATTTTTTGCAAGGACAACGATGGAGCGTCCCTCTGGAGTTTCGTCTGTCATGGAGGCGATTTGTGCAATTTCTGCGAATTCCTTTTCTGTGATTCCTTCCGCGGGGAGAAATTCGGTAGCCATGCGATTTCCCAGAGTGATCGTTCCCGTTTTGTCAAGGATGAGAAGACTGACATCCCCTGCCGCTTCGACTGAGCGTCCACTTTTTGCAACGACGTTATAGCGGATGAGACGATCCATTCCTGCTATTCCTACCGCACTTAAAAGAGCGCTAATTGTTGTGGGGATGAGACAAACAAGGAGTGAGAGAAGGATCGGAATGGTCACAATGGCAGAGATGTCGGTACCGGAAGCTTTTTCGCTATAATCAGCCAAGAACTTTAGAGAGCTGACAGAGACGATGAAAAGGATCGTTAGGGCCGAGAGGACAATGTGGAGAGCGATTTCGTTTGGGGTATGCTGCCGTTTTGCACTTTCGATGAGGCCGATCATATGATCCAAAAATGTTTTCCCTGATTCAGAGACCACGGCAATGACAAGACGATCGCTCACGACGCGCGTTCCCGCTGTGACAGCGCTGCGATCGCCGCCACTTTCGCGGATAACCGGGGCGGATTCTCCTGTGATTGCTGATTCGTCGATTGTGGCAACTCCTTCAATGACTTCACCATCGACAGGGATGATGTCTCCGACTTCGCAGAGAATATGATCGCCTTTTTTAAGTAGTGTTGTCGGTACCTTTTCCTCTTTTCCATTTTTAAGGAGGCGGGCATGGACTTCAATTTGAGTGCGGCGGAGAGAGGCCGCTTGGGCTTTTCCTCTATTTTCTGCAATTGCTTCGGCAAAGTTTGCAAAGAGGACGGTGAGCCATAGCCATATCGTGATGTAAATATCGAAAGGAGAATTGTGACGTTCAGCGACCTGTTGTAAAACATATAACGTGGTGAAGATTGCAGCAAGATAGGTGACGAACATCACCGGATTTTTCACCAATGCCCAGGGGGTCAGCATTTTCACGGCATCAAGAGTTGCGTGAGAAACGGTTTGAAATGTAAATATATTTGTTGATTGATATTTCATTTAAAAGCTGTATCCTTGTCTTGTCAAAATTTGTTCTACAATAGGTCCTAGTGTGAGTGCAGGAAAAAATGTTAAAGCTCCGACGATCAAAATCACACTGATAAGAAGTACCGCAAATAAAAATGTATCGGTAGATAAAGTACCTGCCGTTGCAGTGGCTTTACGTTTTTTTGCTAAAGTACCTCCTATCGCAAGAGCAGGGAAAAGGATCGCAATCCTTCCCATCAGCATCGCAAATCCAAGGGTGCCATTAAAAAAATCGGTGTTGGCATCTAATCCAGCAAATGAACTTCCATTATTTCCAGCTGTGGAGGCATAGGCATAGAGGATTTCTGTTAACCCATGAGGCCCTTGACTCAAAACAGATTTCATTGCTGCAGGCGAAGAAATTGCAAGGCTAGTTCCTAAAAGAACGACTATCCCTGGCGTCAAAATAGCGAACATCACCCATTGAATTTCTTTTTTTTCGATTTTTTTTCCCATGTATTCGGGTGTACGCCCCACTAAGAGTCCTGAAATAAAGACGGTAAGGAAGACAAACATCAGCATTCCACAAAGGCCAACCCCAACACCACCATAAATAATTTCTCCCAACATGATATTAAATAAGGCGATTCCACCTGCAAGAGGCGACAGACTTGACAGCATCGCATTCACAGAGCCATTCGATGTCTGCGTCGTGAATGCCGACCACGAAATACTATTTAATATTCCAATCCGCGCCTCTTTCCCTTCCATCATGGGATACCCTTCAATTAATGGATTCGTGTTCAATTCGCTATAAATCGACAAAAAGAAACCAGACATCGAAAGGACAAACATGATACTCAGCAAAAACCATCCATGGTACTTCGCATTAATCATCAACCCATAACAATAAACGAGAGAAGCTGGAATGACTAATATAAGTAAACTAGAAATAAAATTTGTAAAAGCCGTTGGATTTTCAAAAGGATGCGCTCCATTTGCAGCGAAGAACCCCCCCCCATTACTTCCCAATTGTTTGATGGCGACTTGTGAAGCGACAGGTCCCAAAGGAATATGCTGTTTCGCTCCTTCAAGCGTAACAGCATCCACATAAGGATCAAAAGTTTGAATCGACCCTTCAGCAACAAGGAAAAGCGCAAAAATAAAGGAGAGGGGCAGTAAAAGATACACAACACTTCGCACCAAATCGACCCAAAAGCTGCCGACAGTTTCGGATTCTTTCCTGCTAATTCCTCTAATAAGAACCATTAACACACAAATGCCGGTCGCTGCACTCAAAAAATTTTGTACACTCAACCCTAACATCTGCGTGAGGTAGCTCAGAGTCGACTCCCCTGCATACGCTTGCCAGTTAGTATTTGTCACAAAGCTTATTGCGGTATTAAATGCCAATAGCGGAGGTACTTCTCCAAAATTTTCGGGATTTAAAGGCAAAAGCCCCTGAAAAAGCTGAAGACAGAAGACAGCGAGCACTCCCCAAACATTAAAAAGTACGAGTACTTTTCCATAGTGGACCCATCCCATTTCCTTAGACGGATCAATCCCCGCTACACGATAGCTAAGGCGCTCAAGCCACCCTAATAAAGGATGTGCCCATGTGGTTTTTCCTTCAAAAACATTTGCTAGATACCTTCCTAGCAAAGGAATGATAATCGCCAAAAGAACAAAGAAGAAATAGAACTTACCTAAGTAGATCAATGACAAAATAAACCTCGTAGATTAAAACTTCTCTGGATAGATCAATGTATAGACAAGATAGATGACGACGAGAAAAGCAACGATACCTGCAATGATAAACTCCATAGCAATTCCCCTTTTGAACAGGGTATACCATTATGAAGAAAAAAATTACGATCTTTTTCGAAAAAAATTTAAATTTTAATTATGATTTATTTTTATTGAAATTTTCAGAACAACTTTTCGTAGAATTAGGCGTTATCTTCGATTTTTTTGGGCCAGTTATGGAGGCGGAGCTCTTCGAGTTTGTTGTCCGTCGACTCAAAATATTGGTCAACAAAGAGAAGTTTGTTGCGAATCAGGGAAGCTTCTTCTCCGCCAAAACGTCGAAGATTGCAGAAAAATTGACCGAACATATTGCGGTAAATCAACAGCTGGTAAGACAAGATAACAATCAAATTATGCGCTGCTTTGGCGTCTAAGGTCTCATCTTTTGATGTACGCTGTACTTGCGCAAAGAAGTCTTGTAGGTAGCCTTTCAAATCGTTGAGATCGAGCTCGATGTCGCGTTCATGTTTTCGCGTCTCGCGGTGCTTTACCCATGTTTCAATTTCGTGAATCAGGTGCTTAAACTTGCTGATTCTATTGATATGCTTGCGTTCGTCGATGGCACCCATGATTCCCAAGTGGATAGCGATCAACTCTTGGTAGAGCGGCATTTCATGCAAAAGGTGGTATTTCCAGTCGGCGCGAAGGACTTTTCCGATCAGCTGCTCGGCGTAGTCGACGGCAAGACGATCCAATGCCCCTAGTTCATCAAGCTCTTGAAGATGCTTCATGATCTTTTCTGCACGACTTTTCGCGATATTGTAGGAAGTCAAGGGTTGTCCCATCTCATAGATCGCACGCTGAATGCTGCTGTCGATTTGAATAGGGTGCGACCAGCGACGTTTGGGGGGCGTTTGCAGGGATTCTTCAAGGGATCCAAAAAGGGCGCCAAGGTATTCTAATTCATACTCAATATCCATGAGTTGACGCGTCTGATCGGGCTCAGGGCCGACAACCCATTCGGTGAATCCCCAGCGCGAACTGACGTAAGGATTGGAATCTGTTCTAAGCAAAAAGTCTCGATAGCGTGCGACGGTGGATCCGAGAGAAAACAGTTCGGAGCGGTAGCCTTTAATTAATTCGAGGATTGCTTTTTTAGCGACGGGGTCTTTAAGTTCTTTGTTGCTTGTTTTTTTGAGGAGGCGACTTTGGTGGAAGAGTGCCGTGCGGATAGAGGAGGCGTATTTTCTGAAAATTTCTATCGCTCTTTCCGTTGTGGTCGTGATGTGTTGGACGGCGCGCACAAGGTCGGTTTGAGGAAGTGTTTTAAATTTTTGATCTAAGCTCCATAGCTTGAGATAATAATAAATTTTCGAATATTTATTGCGTGCCTCGTCATCCAATGTGTAAAGAATTTGGTAGTGGTCCATTTTCTTCATTTTATTGGATACTTTTTCATCTAAAGCGCCGTATTCTTCGAAGCGATTGTGAAAGCGTTGGTAGTTGTCTAGAAGGAATTTCTCACTTTTTTGGAGATTAATCAAGAGAGAATGGTCGAGAGCAGGGGTCCAAAAGTGGATAAATCGGTAAAGGAAAGGGTAGCGACTGTTGCGTGTTTCGCAGATGAGGCGGAATTCAGTCAACCGTTGTTCCATTCGCTTTGCTGCTAAGATGAGATCTTCAATTTTTTTAAGGAGGAGGTCTTTAAGCAGTTTCATGACGTTGGAGATCTCTTCGCCCCATTGTTCGATGCCAAGTTGTTCGAGTTGCAAAAAGAGTTCTTTGATACCGCCTTCAAGGACTTCAAAATATTCCCAGAAAGCAGTGTTGATTTCTTTTGCGATGCTTTTCCAGGTATCTGCGTTGATCGGTTCGTGCGTGGAGGTAAGCCACTGCGTTGTTTTTTTTCCGAACGTGTCAACTGCGTCGACGAGTTTAAAATTTGCGACGGAAGAGGGAGATAATGAGGGCTGGGAAGCACTTATAAAAGGGACGGCGTTGAGAATTGTGTCTACAAATTCAACTTCCTTTAAAATGAGGTACCGTTGAAGCTGATCAACAAGCCCTTCATCTAAGGTAACAATACGCTGAAAATCAATAGGTTGCCACGTCATCGACGGGTTCCTTGTCCTTCCCCTTTGCGGGTGAGTTAATATTAAGGATCAATTCTAGTCTACAAAATTTGTTTTTATCGAGCAAAGGAAACCTCAGTTATTTTTTATCGAGCTCTTGCTTCCTAGGGATAAACATGATACGATGGGCATTCAGTACAAATTGAGCAAGGATATGGGGATGCAAAAAGGACATCAATTAGAATTTACTTGTGGATGCAAACAAACGGTCGCGTTTTCGATTTTTGATATTGAAAAAGGCAACCATCTAGTCGCCTGCACACAATGTCCAAAACGCTATTCTTTCGATGACGAAACCTTGTTGCGCCAATTAAAGAAATTCGAGCAACTCTGCATGCAAATCAAAGATTCCGAAGAAATTTTAGGAAGCACTTCGGTTGGAATTGATATCGGCAACCATAAGGTACAAATCCCTTTCAAATTATTACTTACACGACTAGGGTCGACTCTTGACCTACTCATTGGCGACCAACCATTAAGCATCCACTTCCGTATCGAACCCGCGACAGATTTTTCTGAAGCGCTTTTGCACCACCAGTAAAAAATTGTTTTAAGGAGCTTTTGCAAATGAATAAATTAGAACAGTTGCGCCAAATAACAACAATCGTCGTCGACACAGGTGATATTGGTGCAATCAAAGAATTTTCCCCTACAGACGCCACAACGAATCCTTCTCTAATCCTCTCTGCAACAGAAAAATCTGAATACCGACATCTGATTGATGAAGCCATCAGCTTTGCCAACCAATACGGAAAAAATAGCGCACACACACTTACGCTAGCAATGGATAAACTTTTCGTCAATTTTGGCGTGGAAATTTTAAAATACATTCCAGGCCGCGTTTCGACAGAAGTGGATGCGCATCTTTCCTTCGATACAGAAGCAAGCATCGAAAAGGCGCATTCCTTGATTGCCCTTTACGCTGCCGCCGGAGTCCACAAAGACCGCGTTCTCATTAAACTTGCTTCGACATGGGAAGGAATCCAAGCAGCCGCCGTCCTTGAAAAGCAAGGCATTCATTGCAACATGACTCTTCTTTTCAGTTTGGCACAGGCAATCGCATGCGCGGAAGCCAATGCCACCCTCATCTCCCCTTTCGTCGGACGAATCTTAGACTGGTATGTAAAAAACGGAGATAAAAAAACGTTTGCTCCGGAAGAAGATCCAGGCGTGCAATCGGTAGCTGCAATTTACCACTATTTTAAAAAGTTTGGCTTCAACACACAAGTGATGGGTGCAAGCTTCCGCAATGCAGACGAAATCCTCGCTTTAGCTGGATGTGACCTCCTAACAATTGCTCCTAAGCTCCTCCAAGAGCTAAATGAAAAAGAAGGCACGCTTGTGCGCGTGCTCGCTCCGGAAACAGCAGCAAAAAGTTCCATCGAGAAGCTTGTCATCGATGAAAAAGCATTTCGTTGGCATATGAATGAAGATGCAATGGCAACAGACAAGCTCGCGGATGGCATCCGTCGCTTTGCTGCGGATGGAAAAAAGCTAGAAAAGTTTTTAGTAAAAACCTATCAACTGTAATTCTATTGTAAGACATGCTTGTAAAGGTAGAGCGTTGCGTTATGTTTAGTGTCCTTAATGGTTACTAGCTTGTTTAATGGATTAATTATGTAATCGCCTAAAAAACTATGATTAGAAGATTCTTTTTCAATAATTAATGTTTCATTCATGTGTGGTGCGGATCCAAGAGGGGGAAAGTCAACTTCATAATACGCAGGATTTGCTAAATCGAGAAAGTCTTGCACCGATTTGATAGAAAAATAGCGATGATAGTAAAGGGAATCCGCACCTTTACAATAACTAAAAAGTCCACGTATTTGCTGCGTCTCCGTTCGTATCTCGCCTGGGATTAGATAAAGTGCGTCAGAGGCCCCGGAATGCGAATTTATCCATGCCGTTTTAAATGCATAGTCATTTACGAAATTATCCACCACCTGACTAAAACCATGAAAAAGATGCTGCAATTTCTTTTGCTTTGGAGATAAATGAGAATACGATTCTGTTTTTAGTCCTTCAGGTTCTTCTGTAAACCAATCGATTACACGGGGAGCATAGTTAAATGCTAAAGGAGGATAAGAGATTTTTCCTTCTTCACACTCAATTTTCACACCCTTTTTTGCTTTAGAAACAGGCTTACTTTCAAGCACTTTTTGTAGTTCAGACACTTCTTTTTTTGGCTTTGGCCGTGCAGGAGCTTTCTTTCCTTTTTTTCTAGTAGGAAGACCATACGCTGACTCTAATGGAGGGGGTAAAAGTTGTGTTTTACACGCTTCGTAATGTTGAACTAAATTAGGGACAACGATTCCAAAAGTTTCAAATAATTGAGTAAAGTCATGATTGAGATATGCTCGAACAAATTGAGATTTTCCACTTTTCAGTTTATTTCTTTTTTCTATTAATTGATCATAGGCATTGACAAACTCTTGATTTCTTATTGTCGATTGCGTTTTCCACTTTTCCACAATCATTTTCATTTTTGCTAGCGCACTATTGGATGGATGTTCTAACGTTTCATTCGCAGTAATTGCCCCTTGCGCTTCTTTTTTTAAGTGTTCGCTAAAGTACGCATTGGTAGAGTTAATCAAAGAAATCGAATTGGGGCTAAAAAATGCTTCTACGTTATGTCTTTGATCACTTTTTGAATCAAAGTATTCATTTAAAATTTTACTTACTCCACATGCTTTAAAAATCGTCGAATAAAGTTCATTTCTAGCGACCTGAAAATTTTTTGTGTTCAACAAGCATTTTGCCACCGACACTACTTCACTCTCATTAGATAGCACGGCTTCATTTAAGGCTTTCACATCCTCATAATTGAAATTGCCTCGCTTAGATTGACAAAGAAAAACCAAGGCTAGTGCATTAGGGTTGTTGATCTCATCAAAATTGTATACCCAAGAGATATCTCCATAAACTTTATACATATATTTAGATGCCGTAAATTCTTGATGCGCATTTCTAAAGCTTATAAACCGATCAATCATTTCATTTAAAATTGGAAGAGTATATGCATCTAAAAATAAAGTTTGCGTAACATATCTTAGACGAGCAAGGGAAGGAGTTTTTTCTGCTGATTCTTTTATTACCGTCCATTTGCGTGTTACTAAATCTAGAAGCTTTACATCATATTCTGAAAAATCAGATACTCGTTGTTCTACTATCGCATTTATACGTTCATCTATCAATCCATCGATCTGACTTTCATAAACCTCTAAACCAGAAATATATTTTATCGAACTACTTTTACTAACAGAACTCATATTACCCAAACTTTTTTAAATTAATTTGAACAATTATAACATTAAAAATTAGTAATGTAAACAAAAAAAAGACATTAATTAAATCAATTGTAATCGGTCAGGAGGGAGATCAATTAAGGCGTGGGCTTTTTTATGCATTCATCGAGGCAGCGATGCTGGAGTTTGGCATTTTTGATCAAGTAGATACCGATTTGCATCAGGCTCGAAGAGCCGGCATCTTACAGCGAAGGTCGGAACGTAGCGCAGCGGAGTGAAGGCCTGGATAAGAAAGAAAAATATATTGAGGTCTGAAACACCGACATAATTATACACAACTTGCGTTATACCGCTCGTGATTCAAAATAAAAAAGGCTTAAGAAGTAAATTTTATTTTACTTCTTAAGCCTTTATAGCTTTCTAGACTTTTCAGCTTTCTTGCTCTTAGCTCATTTTCAGCAGATTAAACCTCTGTTGGACTGAGCAGAACAACGTCTGCGAAATCAAAGACCAGCGGCTCTTCGTGGGCTTTGTCCACAAATTTCTTGACGCGTTTATGGTACTCAAATCCTGTTCCGACAGGGATGATATGTCCCACAATAACGTTCTCTTTTGATCCACGAAGCCAGTCCGTTTTCCCTGCGCAGGCAGCATCTGTCAAGACACGAGTTGTGTCTTGGAATGATGCAGCGGAGAAGAACGAGTCTGTGCTTAATGACGCCTTAGTAATACCCAACAGTAGTGGTGCTGCGCGTGCTGCTTTTCCACCCTCTGCTGCTGCCTTTTTATTTTCGATGTCAAATTCTTTTTTGTCGACTTCTTCATCGTAAAGGAGACTTGTATCACCTGGGTCGATCACGCGTACTTTCTTCAACATTTGGCGGACAATGATTTCAATGTGTTTATCATTGATGTCCACGCCCTGTAGACGATAAACTTCTTGTACTTGGTTGACCAAGTATTTCTGAAGTTCGCGTACACCGCAAATCTCTAGGATTTCGTGTGGGATGACCACGCCGTCGGTCAACTGTTGCCCTTTAATCACATGGTCGCCGCGTTGAACGATCAAGTGTTTTGTATGAGGAACAAGGTGTTCTTCTTCCATGCCTGTGATTTCATCGCGTACGACGACGATACGTTTGTTCTTTTGAACGCCGCGGAAGTCGACCACACCATCAATTTTTGCAATTTCAGCGGAATCTTTTGGTTTACGTGCTTCAAGAAGCTCGGCAACACGTGGTAGACCCCCAGTAATATCCTTTGTCTTCATCATACCGCGAGGGAGCTTAGCGAGGATTGTACCTGCTTTTGCGTAGTTCCCCTCTTCGACCGTGATAACAGCGCCTGATGGGATTGGGTATGTACCAACCAGTTGCTTGTATTGATCGTCGGCGTAGATGACGATTTGTGGGTGAAGTTCTCCACGGTGTTGTTTAACAACAAGTTCCGTTTGTCCTGTTTGCTTGCTAACGTTACGCTCTGTAGAGATTCCCTCCACGAGGTCTTCGTAGCGGGCATATCCTGGGAGATCGCAGATGATTGGAATGTTATGTTGTTCCCATTCAGCAATTTTCTGCATCTTCTTAACTTTTGTTCCGTCAGCAAGAAGAACGCGTGTTCCCAATTCCACAGTAAAGGACTGTGTTGGCTCGAGAGATTTTGTGCTGAGGAGCTTTTTGTACTCTTCCAAAGGACGGCCTTCATCGCGAACGATGTTAAGCGTACCTTTTTTGTTGAGAACAATCCAGTTTCCTTCTTCATTTTTAACGGTACGGAGATCCATGTAAACAAGGATACCTTCCTCGTCGCACACAATCTCAGGTGTGACAGCAGCGGAAGCGATACCACCAAGGTGGAACGTACGCATAGTAAGCTGCGTTCCTGGTTCCCCGATTGACTGTGCAGCGATGATACCGACAGCTTCTCCCATGCTGACCGTACGGCCATTTGCAAGGTTAACACCGTAGCATTTTTCGCAGACGCCACGATGGGCTTCGCAAGTCAATACAGAACGGATTTTTACTGATTCGATACCCGCATCGTCGATTGCTTCTGCTTGAGGAAGGAGAAGAGTATCTTCTGCTTTCGCCAATAATTTTGTTCTGTCGCCTGGCTGGTAGATGTCTTCGCACACTGTACGACCGAAAATACGGTCTTTTAGTGGGAGAAGTTCTTCCTGACCTTGTTTAATGCCGGAAACTTCGATACCGTTGAGAGTTCCGCAGTCAAATTCGGTGATGATGACGTCTTGTGCAACATCAACGAGACGACGTGTCAGGTAACCGGAGTCCGCGGTTTTCAACGCGGTATCGGCAAGACCTTTACGGGCACCGTGTGAGGAAATTGAGTATTCAATAACTGTTAGCCCTTCGCGGAAGTTCGAAACGATTGGCGATTCGATGATGGCGCCTGATGGTTTTGCCATCAGACCACGCAACGCGCCCAACTGTTTAATCTGCGATTTGTTACCACGCGCACCGGAGTCCATCATCAGGTAGAGAGGGTTTTGTTTGCCGTCTTCTACCGCGTTGATAAGCTTAAAGAGCTCTTCAGAAAGCGTATCGGAAACTTCTGTCCAGATGCTAATGATCTTCGAGTGACGTTCCCCGTCTGTGATAATCCCGTCTTCGTACTGCTTCTTAACAAGGGCCACACGTTTATGTGCTTCGTTAAGAATCTGTTCCTTATTGATAGGGATTTTCACATCGCAAACACCCATCGAAATGGCCGAGCGTGTTGCTTCGTGGAATCCGAGAGTTTTTAAGTTATCGAGGAAACGTACTGTTGCTTCAAGACCTACTTTCTTGTAGCATTCCATGACCAATTCGCTCATCTTTTTCTTAGGTAAGCTATAGTTTTGGAATCCTAGTTCTTTTGGTACAATCGTGTTAAAGATGACGCGACCAGGAGTCGTTTCAATAATTCCTGCATCTGTACGCAGTTTAATCTTTTCGTGGATACGAAGACCACGGTTGTAGTAGTTGTCGCCTGGATTAAAGGTGATACTGTTATCTTTTTTGCCTGGTGGCTCATACCAGTTGTAGCTTCCGCTTGAGTGGAGAGCCATCATGACTTCTTCTGCGTTGCGGAAGACACGTGTTTTTCTGCCGTGATCTTCTGCAAAATAGAGAGGGTCGATCATCAAGTAGTAGAGACCTAACGTCATATCCTGAGAAGGAACTGCAACAGGTTTACCGGAAGAAGGCAAGAAGATGTTATCTGGTGCCATCATCAGAAGCTTTGCCTCTAGCTGTGCTTCTACAGATAGTGGAACATAGACCGCCATCTGGTCACCGTCAAAGTCGGCGTTGAATGCCGCGCAAACGAGAGGGTGAACGCGTATTGCTTTACCTTCGATAAGTACTGGTTGGAATGCTTGAATACCAAGACGGTGCAACGTAGGCGCACGGTTTAATAGAACCGGGTGACCTTGGATGATTTCTTCGAGAACATCCCACACTTCGTTCGCGTGACGCTGGATCATCTTCTTAGCAGAGCGGATCGTATAGACATATCCCAGTTCTTTCAAACGTTTGACGATGAAAGGTTCGAATAGTTCTAGCGCCATTAGCTTTGGAAGACCGCACTGATTGAATTTCAGTTCAGGACCGACGATAATAACAGAACGACCGGAGTAGTCCACACGTTTACCGAGAAGGTTTTGACGGAAACGACCTTGCTTTCCTTTTAACATTTCGGAAAGGGATTTCAATGGACGGTTGCCCGCGCCCATGACAGGATGACCGTGACGACCGTTATCGAATAGGGCGTCAACAGCTTCTTGTAGCATTCTCTTTTCGTTACGAACGATCACTTCCGGAGTCTTTAGCTTAAGGATAGCTTTTAGACGATTGTTACGGTTGATGACGCGACGGTATAAGTCGTTAAGGTCGGACGTTGCAAAGCGGCCGCCATCGAGAGGAACAAGAGGACGGAGTTCTGGTGGGATGACTGGCACTGCAGACATGACCATCCAATCTGGTTTGTTCATCGAGTTGGTAAAACTTTCGACGATCTTTAGACGCTTTGCAAGCTTAATACGCGCTTGTTGAGATTTTGTCTTACGGAGCTTGTCCTTGAGGTCCAAGAGAGTGCCTTGGAGGTCTTCATTTGCAAGAAGGTCACGAATTGCTTCGGCACCCATTTTTGCTGTGAAGGCATCGCGGCCCCATTTTTCTTGTGCTTCGCGGTATTCGGCGTCGTTAAGAAGTTGTTTGTTTTTTAGTTCTGTCATTCCGGCATCGATAACAACGTACTCTTCGTAGTAGATCACGCGTTCTAAGTCCGCTGATGTCATGCCGAGGATGTTTCCGATGCGGGAAGGCATCGTTTTGAAGAACCAGATATGGACAACAGGGACGGCAAGGTCGATGTGTGCCATGCGTTCGCGACGTACTTTTGATAAAGTGACTTCTACTCCACAGCGGTCGCAGACGATACCCTTGTGTTTAATCTTTTTGTATTTTCCACACGCACATTCCCAGTCATGCGTAGGACCGAAAATCTTTTCGCAGAAAAGGCCACCCTTCTCTGGTTTGAAAGTACGATAGTTAATCGTTTCCGGCTTTTTAATTTCTCCCCTAGACCATTTATTGCGGATAATATCATCGGATGCAATTTGGATCGTAAGCTTATCGAACTGTTGCTGTTGATCAAGATCTCTGTCTGACATAAAGTTTCCCCATAAGAGCAGCGGATCTTCCCCAGGAAGATCCGCTATGTTCCTTAAAAATTTTCATCGAATCAGCATCGAATGCTGTCGCACAAGCTATTCAGGCTTAACCATCTCAGCGCGGATATCAAGGCCTAGACCTTGCATTTCTTTGATCAAGACGTTAAATGATTCCGGTGTTCCCGGCCTTAGTAGGTTTTCGCCTTTGACGATCGATTCATAGATGCGCGTACGGCCGGCGACATCGTCTGATTTTACAGTAAGAAGTTCTTGGAGCAAGTGTGCCGCGCCATATGCTTCGGCTGCCCACACTTCCATCTCCCCAAAACGTTGTCCCCCCATCTGTGCTTTACCGCCCAGAGGTTGTTGGGTAACGAGAGAGTATGGTCCCACCGCACGGGCGTGGATCTTATCCGCAACCAAGTGGCTCAACTTCATGATGTAGATGTAGCCAACGACGACTCTGTTGTCGAAGCGTTCGCCTGTGTATCCATCATGCAAGTAGAACTTACCATCTTCCGGTAAATCGTGTTCGCGCATTAGCTTCCAGATTTCGTCTTCTGGGAATCCTTCAAATACCGGACTCTTAATGAAGATACCAGCACGGCTTGCTGCAAAGCCAAGGTGCGTTTCAAATACCTGACCCAAGTTCATACGTGAAGGTACGCCCAATGGGTTGAGGATAATTTCGACAGTCTGACCGTTGGCAAGGTAAGGCATATCTGCTTCCGGAACAATTTTGGAGACAACCCCTTTGTTTCCGTGACGACCTGCCATCTTATCCCCAACTTGAAGTTTACGTTTTGATGCAACGTAGACTTTTACTTGGCGGATAACGCCTGGGTCGAGTTCTGTATCCCCTTTACGCAGCTGTTCCATCTGTGTTTTGTATTGTAGGTCAACTTCTTGTAGTTTGACAGAATACGTATGCAGAATAGATTTAAGCGTATTGTAGATATCGTTATTTGGCATTAACAGATCTTCTACATTTACGGATTCGATCTCTTCGATGATGTCTTGTGACATCGTCTCACCTTCGTCGACGATGATATCTGCTGTTTTACGGTGAACGATTGTTGCCGGAGCAGTATCATTCAACAGTAGTGCAGCGATCTTTTCGCGACGCTCTTGATTGAGTTCGATTTTTTTGTCTTTGTAGTCCTTTTGGATCTCTTTAATGCGTGAGGCTTCTTCGACGATATCTTCTTCGCTGCGTGAACCAAGACGGTCACGACGGCTGAAGACCTTAACGTCCATGACCACCCCTTCTGTTCCTGGAGGAACAACAAGAGACGCATCTTTAACGTCTGCGGCTTTTTCGCCGAAGATTGCGCGGAGAAGACGCTCTTCTGGAGCCAATTCTGTTTCAGACTTCGGAGTGATCTTACCGACGAGGATATCGCCTGGTTTCACTTCTGCTCCGATACGAATAATCCCATCATCGCCAAGGTTAACAAGTGCTTCTTCGGATACGTTAGGAATATCGCGTGTGATTTCTTCTTTTCCTAATTTCGTATCGCGTGCGTCGATGCCAAATTCTTCAATATTGATCGAAGAGAATGCATCTTCACGAAGCAATTTTTCTGAGATGATGATCGCATCTTCAAAGTTGTATCCAAACCATGGCATAAAAGCCACGAGAACGTTACGACCGAGAGCAATTTCCCCTAGATCTGTTGCAGGACCATCGGCAAGGATATCGCCTTTTACAATCGCATCACCTACATTACATAGAGGAAGCTGATTGATGCAGGATCCTGCGTTAGAACGCATGAACTTCTTCAGTTGATACGTTTTCTTTTCTAACGGGTTTGCCTTAGGGCTGATGATAATTTTGCTTCCTTCAACGAAGTCGACAACGCCGTCTTCTTCTGCGATGACAACAGCACCGGAGTCACGCGCTGCGCGCTGCTCAAGGCCTGTACCAACGATAGGGGCTTGCGGTTTCAACAATGGAACGCCTTGGCGTTGCATGTTCGATCCCATCAAAGCACGGTTCGCATCATCGTGTTCAAGGAATGGAATCAATCCAGTTACAATAGAGACGAGCTGCTTCGGAGAGACGTCCATATGCGTACAACGGCTTGTTTCGATTTCTAATGGCTCACCGCGGTATCTTGCCCAGCAGATATCGTCCGCAAACATGTTTGACTCATCAAGTGCTGCTGACGCCTGAGCGATGATACAGCGCTCTTCTTGGTCTGCGGTCATGTATTCGATCTCTTCTGTCACCACACCATCGCGTACGATACGGTAAGGTGTTTCGATGAAACCGAACTCATTGATCTTCGCATAAGAAGAAAGAGAAGTGATCAAACCAATGTTTGGTCCTTCTGGTGTTTCAATCGGACAGATACGGCCATAGTGGCTGGAGTGAACGTCACGAACTTCAAATCCTGCGCGGTCACGGTTTAAGCCGCCAGGTCCGAGCGAGGAAAGACGACGTTTGTGCGTCAATTCTGTCACAGGGTTCGTTTGGTCCATGAATTGTGAAAGCTGGGATCTACCAAAAAAGTCTTTGAGGACTCCGGATAGGCCTTTTGCAGAAACAATTTTTCCAGGTGTAAGTGTATCTGAAGAGAAGTCGAACAGGTTCATGCGTTCGCGAATGATTTTTTCCATTCTTGCAAGACCGATACGGCATTGGTTTTGGATCAGTTCCCCGACGGAACGGACACGACGATTGCCTAAGTGGTCGATATCATCGACCATCGCATCTTCGTTGCCATGCTTCAGTTTGATCAAGTATTTTAGCGCACCAATGATGTCTTCTTTTGAGAGAGTCACTGTCGCAAGGGTTTCGTCGTTGACTTCCACGCCGAGCTTAGAATTCATTTTGTAGCGGCCGACGCGACCCAAGTTGTAACGCTTAGGATCGAAAAACAGACGCATCATTGCAGAACGTGCATTCGATATTGTCGCTGGCTCGCCTGGACGAATTTTGCGGTAGAAGTCTTTAAGAGCAGATTCGTAGGAGTCTGTCGGATCTTTCGCGAGCATTTTGATGATCGGATGTGTTTCGTCCGCATCTTCTGCGATACGAACAACAGTGACACCGGCATCTGCCATACGCTTTAACATTGCTGTTGTCAGCTTTTCTGCCGCTTTTCCGAAGACCATTCCTGTTTCTTCGTCGATCACATCTTCTGCTAGGATTTTTCCTACTAACTTAGCGAAGTCTTTTTCGCTACCGATCTTCTGTTTGCGTGTGCTGAAGAATTCTTCGATGATATCGGCGTTTGAGGAGTATCCGAGAGCGCGGATGAACGTCGTCGCAAGGATTTTGCGGCGGCGTTTTTTACGGTCGATGTAGATATGGATAAGGTCGTTGGTATCGAAAGCACCTTCTAACCAGCTGCCGCGATAAGGGATGATACGGAATGAGTAGATGATCACGCCGCGTGAGTGACGTTCTTGTTCGAAGCAGATCCCTGGGGAACGGTGAAGCTGTGAAACAACGACACGCTCTGCACCATTAATAATGAATGTTCCTTTGTCTGTCATCACAGGAATTGTTCCCATGTAGACTTCTTCTTCCTTAATCCCTGTTTCATCGGTGAGGCGGAAGCGAACTTTCAATGTGACGTTGTAGCTGATGCCCCGGCGAATACATTCTTCAGGACCGTACTTGGGGACACCAAGGGTGTAGGAAAGGAATTCAATTACAGTTTTTTCGTCATAAGATCTAATTGGAAAGATCTCGTTAAAAATTTCTTGAATACCGATATTTTCCCTTTCATTAGGAAACTTATCTGCTTGAAGAAATTGATTGTATGACTTTATCTGTACTTCGATTAAGTTTGGAAGATCGATAATCTCTTCTTTTTCTGAGAAACTGACACGTTTCGGCGGCCTTTTCAGCATAATATGAAAGACTCCAACTGTTAAAGGATGTAGGACAAATAAAAAAGATGAAGTGTTCATCTTTTTATAGTTTAACCTTAACCTTTTGAATTAATGATGATGTACAAAGGGAAGAAGAGAATGGAATAAATTCTCTTATTTCCTTCAGACTGCATCTAATTTAGGAATATTATTATTCACACAAATAATTGAAGATTTGGGTGTAGCACGAAGAGCAAAAAAACATGTCTCATGTTTTTTTGCTCTAATGTAAAATTGAATAACCGTTAGATTATACAGCTTTAAGAGTGACTTTTGCACCCGCTTCTTCAAGTTTTTTCTTGATTTCTTCTGCTTGTGCTTTAGGAGCAGACTCTTTAACAGGCTTAGGTGCGCCGTCAACGAGGTCTTTTGCTTCTTTTAAGCCAAGGCCAGTGATTTCACGAACGATCTTGATGACGCCGATCTTTTTGTCAGCAGGAGCAGACTCAAGAGTGATAGAGAAGTCTGTTGCTTCTTCTTCAACTGGAGCTGCTGCGCCAGCAGGAGCTGCGAATACAGCAGCAGGAGCTGCAGCAGTAACGCCCCACTTTTCTTCTAGTGCAGTTTTCAACTCAGATATTTCCAAGACAGTCAAGGAGCTAAGTTGTTCAATTAAATCTTGTGTTTTGTTACTCACGGTACTTTCCTCTTTAATTTTCAAAAAACCATTGACAGGTCTTTACAAACGATGTAATGGCTAAATTTATTTATTAACTTTCTTTTTTGCTTTTGTTTTCTAAGCAGAACAAGATGCATGTGAGCAAGGAGTTCATTACACCCACCGTTTCTCTTAATGGAGCTTCTAGGACGCTGAGGAGTTGTGACCTCATGCCATCGATGTTTGGCAATGTAGAAAGTGTTTCTACTTGTTTTGCATCGTATAAGTTTCCATAAAGTCTTCCGCCTAGGACGGAAACGGAGTTGCCGTTCTCTTTGCTATATTTGAAGACAGCTTTCGTCGTCTCAAGTGGATCCGTTCCACCGAATACGATGCCGACGTGCCCTGGCAGTTCGACAGATTCGATGTTGATACCAGCGGAAATGATGGCTTTTGAGAGGATGCGTTTACGCATCACCTGTATGTCGCCGCCAATTTGCGCGATATCGTTACGGAAACCGTTCATCGCATTTGCGCTAACTTTATTGTACTGCATGATGATGAAGGCAGAGTTGTGCTGATTAAGCATCTCTGTGATTTCATCCAAAAGGAGCAGTTTTTCTTTTCGCATCGGTTATACTCCTTTTATGCAGCGGTGGCAACTTGACGTAAATTAATCTTTAATCCAGGACCCATTGTTGAAGTGAGGCACATAGATCTTAGGTAATCGCCTTTAGCCGTTGCGGGCTTTGCCTTAACGACAGCGTTGATATATGCAATGATGTTTTCGACGAGCTTGCCTTCTTCGAAGGAGAGCTTGCCCACAGCATTATTAATGACTCCATGACGATCGAGTTTGAATTCGATTTTACCGCCCATAACTTCCAGAAGCGCTTTTACAACGTCAGTAGTTACAGTACCGGCTTTTGGCGTAGGCATTAGGCCGCGAGGACCTAGAATTTTTCCTAGCTTACCAACTTCTCTCATCATGTCTGGAGTTGCGATGACAGCGTCAAAATCTGTCCATCCGCTACTTACTTTTTGTAAAAGTTCATCGTTGCCTGCATAAGCAGCACCAGCTTTTAGCGCTTCATCGACCTTATCTCCTTGAGCGAAGACGAGGACTCGAATGTTTTTACCTGTTCCATTCGGTAATGAAACAGTTCCGCGTACGTGTTGGTCTGATCTGCGAGGGTCAACGCCAATTCTAATTGAAATGTCCACTGACTGGTCAAATTTGACTGTTGGACATTTCTTTAGCATAGCGACAGCTTCTTGAAGGGAAAATGCTAGGTTAGCAGTTTCCATTTTAGCTATCTCCCGAATGCGTTTACTTGGTCGACCCATATTCCCCTTGTTGGGTTAGGACTGTGCCGAGGCGCAGCCTATTGTGTTAATTAGTCTTCGATTGTGTCCACACCCATTGAGCGTGCGGTTCCCAATACAATATTTGCTGCAGCGTCGAGATCGCGTGCGTTTAAATCTGCGAATTTTTCTTCCGCGATTTTGCGCGCGTCTGAGCGACGTAGCTTACCGACTTTGTCACGGTTTGGTACCGCGGAGCCTTTTTCTAGTTTCAAGAACTTTTTGATGAGCTCAGGAACTGGAGGTTTTTTAAAGATAAATGTGAATGATTTATCTGAGTAGACTGAGATGACAGTAGGGAGGATATCCCCTGCCAAAGCTTGTGTCTTTGCATTAAATTCTTTACAGAATCCCATGATATTCACACCAGCGGATCCCAATGCGGGGCCGATTGGCGGTGCAGGGTTTGCTTTTCCTGCTGGGATTTGCAGTTTAATAGTTTTTAGGAGACTTTTCTTCGCCATTTTTTCCTCTTTAATCCGTACGTTCTGATTCTTCGGTTACTTCTTCTACTTGGATGAATTCCAAGTCATCGACACGTGTCTCCCTGCCGAAGATGGAGACGTTGACGCTTAGGAGACCCTTTTCGGGGTGTAATACCGTCACTGTTCCGATGAAGTTAACGAATACGCCATCAATAATTTTGACAGTATCGCCAACTTTGAATTTGTGTTTTTGAGTAATCGACTGTTTTTTCTGTTCAAGATCTCTTAGGATCTCATCAACTTCTCTATCTGTTAGTGCTGTGGGTTTTTCTCCGCCGAGGAAGTCAACGATGCCGGGAACGTTTTTAACATACTGCCAGGAGTCGTCGGTCATCACCATTTTGACGAGGATGTATCCGGGCCATATGCGTTTTTCGACAACGCGTTGTTGTCCTTTTTTCACTTCGGAGACATTTTCGGTGGGGACGATTACACTAAGGATGTAGTCATTCATTCCAGTGAGATCGCGCTGTTCCATCAGAGCTTTTTGAACTTTCTGTTCATGGCTTGAAAGAACCTGTAACACGTACCATTTATCCATTTTGTCTCGTACCGTTCGTTACGGGTTTATAATGTCGATTATCCAAAAATCAGCTTTAGAGCCGTTTCGATGCCTGATAGCAACGTTTGAATGAGGAGATCCATAAAGAAAACACCCATTCCGCAAAGGAAGGTGGCACCGACAACGATCTTAGTATATGTTTTTAGTTCCTCTTTCGGCGTCCATGTGATTTTCATGAACTCCGATTTGATATCTGTAAGGAAAGACTGTGTTTTTTTTGTATGAACGTGTGAAGCGGTTTGTTCCGACTCTCCACGTTCGTGAGATTTCTTTGATTCCATTGTTTTAAGACCCAAAGCCACATTACCTCCTGCCACATTCCCTCCTTATAAGAGCGATTAATAAAATACTAACTTTACAAATCGATGTTTACTTGCTCTTACCTATCGTCAACGAGTGCGGAGAGACTCGAACTCCCGACCCGCGGCTTTGGAGACCGCTGCTCTACCAACTGAGCTACACACCCTAAGAATCTGAAGGCCTTTTGTGAAGGGGGCATTCAGATTCAAAACAGTCGTCTCTTTTATGGAGAGACGACTCTTGATCAATACATGCGTTGAGGCATTACTTGATGATTTTTGATACAGTACCGGCACCGATTGTACGGCCACCTTCACGCATCGCAAAACGCATTCCTTCTTCAAGAGCGATTGGCGCAATGAGTGCTGCTGTGAACTCAACGTTATCGCCTGGCATTACCATTTCTACACCTTCTGCAAGAGTGATAGAACCGGTGATGTCTGTCGTTCTGAAGTAGAACTGTGGACGGTAGCCGCTAAAAAATGGCTTATGGCGTCCGCCTTCTTCTTTTGTTAGGATGTACACTTGGCCTACGAATTCTGTGTGAGGCTTGCATGTATTTGGAGCTGTCAAAACCATACCGCGTTGGATTTTGTTCTTGTCAATTCCACGAAGAAGGATACCGACGTTTTCACCAGCGCGTGCTTCGCTAAGTTCTTTTTGGAACATTTCGAGTCCAGTTGCTGTTGTGTCGATTGTTGGGTTGAAGCCGACGAGTTGTAGCTTATCGTTAATTTTTACGATACCGCGCTCAACACGACCTGTTGCAACTGTTCCACGACCGGAGATGGAGAAGACGTCTTCGATTGGGAGTAGAAATGGTTTTTCAACATCACGTACAGGAGTTGGGATTTTTTCATCCACTGTCTGCATAAGTTGAATAATTTTTTCTTCGTATTCTGGGTTGCCTTCGAGGGCTTTAAGAGCGGAGCCGCGAACGATTGCGCAATCTTTGTAGCCTTTTGATTCGAGCAATTCTTGAAGTTCCATTTCGACGAGGTCGAGGAGGTCTTGGTCTTCTGCACCGAGCATATCGACTTTGTTTAGGAACACAACGATTGCAGGAACTTGCATCTGACGGCAGAGCAGGATGTGCTCACGTGTCTGAGGCATCGCGCCGTCTGTTGCGGAAACAACGAGAATAGCGCCGTCCATTTGTGCAGCACCAGTGATCATGTTTTTGACGTAGTCGGCGTGGCCGGGGCAGTCAACGTGTGCGTAATGACGGTTTTCTGTTTCGTATTCGACGTGTGAAGCGTTGATCGTGATACCACGTGCTTTTTCTTCAGGAGCTTTATCGATTTCATCGAAATTGTAAGCTTTTGAGCCACCTTTCTTTGAAAGTACTTTTGTAATTGCGGCTGTCAACGTTGTTTTGCCGTGGTCAACGTGGCCTACTGTTCCAACATTGACGTGCGGTTTATTACGCTGAAATGTTTCTTTTGCCATAGTGTATATCCTCCGTGGACTTCAGCTAAGTATTGTTAAAAAATTTCATTTACTTTGTGAAGTGCCTACATTATCGAGTATGTGAGGCCCTTCTATTTATTGAATCCCATCAGTAAAACTGATTGCATTCATGTGGTACTTGTGATTATTCACAGGACTACCGATGTTCTGCCCAGAATAGGAATTGAACCTACGACCTTTTGCTTACCATGCAAATGCTCTACCACTGAGCTATCTGGGCTTTCAATTTACTAAACATTCGCTCTATCCCGGAAATTCAATAAAAAAATTGAGGTTTCTAGTAAAATTGAATGCTTCCTTCTCAGTGTCTCCACCGAGTACGGCTCGAAAGCTTGTTAGTGTAGAGAGTTTAATAAAAAAACGCAAGTGGTATCACGTATTTTTATTGGGCTTTGCACAAATATTCATTTGTCCGACGCCACTCACTTCCTCAACAACAGAAATCCGTGCCCCATTTTGCTAATCGGGTGCGAACTGGTGCTGTTGAGACTATTTTTGCCTATAGACAATTCGAGCTTTCGAAAGGTCGTATGGGGAAATTTCTACAGTGACCGTATCTCCTACGGAGACGCGGATGTTCATCATACGCATTTTTCCGCAAAGATGAGCGAAAACTTTCATCCCATTGATGAGAGTGACGCGGAATTGCATGTTTGGTAGAAGCTCTTCGACGATACCGTCGAGCTTAATGGTGTCCTCTTTCGGCATAACGAGATAACCTAAACCCTAATAGAATTTCATAAATGTATAATTAATCTACCACATTCTTTATAATTGTCAAGGAAAAATCGTTGCTGACACCTATCTTAACTGAATTAAGGTCTGGGAGATGACAATAATTGTTTTTTCGTGTATCCTATTTGATAAAAAAGGTTATCCCATGACAGAAAAAGAGCAGTTTGCGTCCTGCTTAGAGAAGCAAAAAAAAATATTAACTATTTTTTCTAGCTACTCAACAGACGAAGAGCGCTACCAAAAAATAATTTTAATAGGAAAAGATACCCCTCCACTTGAATCGCTCTATAAGACCCCAGAGAATATTGTTCCCGGATGCCAAAGCCGCATGTACCTTCGCTCCTTCACCAAAGACGGCAAAATATTTTTTGAGGCAGAATCCGATGCCCTGATCTCTTCCGGCCTGGCCGCATTGTTGATTGCTGTTTATAGTGGAGAGACAGCGGAAACAATTTTAACCTGCCCGCCCACTTATTTAGAGGGGTTAGGATTGAGCACCAGCTTAAGTCCTAGTCGAGCCAACGGACTATATAGCGTCCATTTAAAGATGAAGCAAGAGGCCCTCCGTCATCTAATGGGACAGAAGTAACGTATGGACCAAAAGAAAACGTACCGTATGCGCATTGCGTATGACGGAACACACTATTGTGGATGGCAGGTACAGCCGAATGGACGCAGCATCCAAGCCGTGCTGCAGGAGATCCTCTCCCCTATTATTGGTGAGCCAATTGAGATCGTAGGATCGGGAAGAACCGATGCTGGGGTCCATGCATTAGGACAGGTCGCGCATTTCCGTTCGAGCAAGACGTTGGATATTTATCGAGTGCACCATTCCTTAAATAAGCTATTGCCTGATGACATTCGCATTTTTGAGATGGTGGAGGAAAGTAATGATTTCCATGCGCGTTTTGGAGCCAAGAAGAAAAGCTACCATTATCATCTGTGGTTGGATCCCGTTCAACTCCCCTTTCAACGCAATTATAGTTTGCATGTGCGCCAACCGTTTGATGTGAATGCGGTAAAAGAAGCTGCCTCGTATCTCGTCGGAGAACATGACTTTACAAGCTTTGCAAATGAGCCTGGCGCTGGAAGCGTAAGTCGCAATCCTGTGCGTCATTTAATGCGCCTTGACCTCGTTGAGCAGGAGGGCGGGGTCCGCCTGGAGTTCGAAGGAAATGGTTTTTTGTATAAGATGGTCCGCAATATTGTGGGCACTCTCTGCGAAGTCGGAAAAGGCAAAAAATCGCCTGCTGATCTCCTGCGCATTTTAGCAGCAAAAGATCGGCGTACTGCTGGACAGGCAGCACCGCCCCATGGACTTTTCCTTGCACATGTCGTCTACGAAAGAGACCTCTTAAGCTGAGTAATACCGAACGTATACACAAGTGAATTCAAAAGTTGGCTTTTTAAGCATGTCAAAGCCCCGGGATTCACATCGCTTAAAAACCGATTCTTGATTTCACTTGTGTATATTTTAGACTACCCACTAGAAGGTCGCGCGGTGTTATTTTAAGGGCCTGTAGGGGGAATATCTTCTAGGGAGCGGAAGAAGGAGACGCCTTTATCGACGAATTCTTCTATTTCGGGGTAAGGGATCATAGAAACCAGGACGGGAACGGCGCGCGTCTGGTTTAAGGCGCGCAGACCACGTGGGGTGTCTTCGAATCCAATGATTGCATCGGAAGGGCGAGCAAGGGTATGGATTGCTTTTTGATAACATTCGGGATCAGGTTTAGGAAAGGTGTAGTCTCTGCGTGTGATCCAATGAGGGATCGAGTGGAGAGAGGCGTTTTGTTCTCGGATGATTTTGACAAGGTCTTCGTCGGAATGTGTGACAACTGCGCGGTTGATGTTGGCATCGGCGAGGGCTTGTAGGAGTTTTTCGACGCCGGGCATCAAAGAGATTTGGCCTGTTTTGAAGAGGTTAATGAGTGCTTGTTTTTTTTCGTTGTAGAGGACTGACCAGGTTGGTTCTTCTTTTTTAAGTTTTGGAAATTGTGCGTAGATTTGTTCTTCTAGACCAGCAGAGGTATAGTGGGCGGTTTGGATGTAGCGATCGAAATCCCATCCTAAAAAATATCCACGATCTTCGCACATCTTTTGGTAGGCGCGAAAGTGGGCTTCTTCTGTGTTGACGAGAAGGCCATCGAAGTCGAATAAAAAGAGTTGGTAGTCGTGAATCCAGCGCATGAGTTTCCTAAAGTAGACAAAGAATGGTATACCGCTCGTGATTCGAAATTTGGTTTTTCGGCTGCGTCAAAGCCCAAAAATCAAATTTTGAACCACGAACGGTATACACAAGTGAAATCAAGAATCGGTTTTTAAGCGATGTGAAAGCTCCCGCGATTGACCGATCGAAAGTCGTTTAATATTAATAATATGAACCGACTTTCGATCGGTCAATCCCGGGGCTTTGACATGCTCAAAAAGCCAATTTTTTAATTCAATTGTGTATATATACCAAATGTTCGTTAATTATACAACGGATTGCAGCTGACTGCGGCAGCCGAAGAGAAGGAAGCGAACGCCGAGTTTTAGTAATTCTTTTGGCTTTTCGGGCTGTGGGGTGATGTCATTGGTCATTGAGGCGAGGGCAATACCGCGGACGAAGGCACGAATGACTTCTAAGGAGTCGTGAATGACGCGCGTGTTTGGATCTTGGATTCCTAGCGTATAGGCCATTTTTTCTAGGAGAAAAGTATGCATGGCTTTCCATTCGGGAATTGCTAGATCGGAATGGAGTGGAATTCCATCAACACCTAGGAGGGCTTTGGCGTAGCCGCGGTTATCCATGCAGAAGTCGTAGTAGGCGATGGAGAGTTTGACCATGAGTTCGTTGCGGTCAATTGTTTCTTCAGCAACCTTTTGATAAACGACAATTAATTCTTTTAACGCTTCTTTTTTAAGTTCGATCAAGATTGCATCTTTGCTTTCGAAGTGTTCGTATATGGTGGGAGAACTGTATTCGATTTTTTCTGCAATTTTTCGGATTGTGACGAATTCCCAATTGCCTTCTGTGATAAATTGGCGAACCGTCTCCATGATGGCATGTTTTGTTTCTTCTTTTGCGCGTACGCGGCGTTCTTTGGCTGTCATGAATCCCTCCATTTCAACTGATAACATTAATTTAATGTAATTTCCACTAAGAATTATTATCTTTGAAAATTATTAACCACGAATTATAATTTTTTTACTATGAGTTACATTCCATTAGCTGAAAAAATGAGACCTAAAAAACTTGAAGATGTGGTTGGACAGACACATCTTCTTGGGGATCATGGCTTTATCAAACAATCGGTTCAACGGCAGCATCCCCTTTCCCTTCTTTTATGGGGGCCTCCAGGATGTGGAAAGACCACCTTGGCGATTGCATATGCGCGTGCGTTTGGGAAAAGTCCCATCATTTTAAGTCCGGTGAATAGCGGGATTGCCGACCTTAAAAAAGTGATCGCTGAAATTCAGTCGCAGCCCTTATTTAATCAACAGACCTTTATTTTTATTGATGAGATCCACCGCTATAATAAGTCACAGCAGGATGTGTTGCTTCCTTATGTGGAAAAAGGAACATTTATCTTAATTGGGGCGACGACCGAGAATCCGTCGTTTTCTTTGAATAGTCCCCTGCTTTCGCGCCTGCGTGTCCTTACTCTTAATGCATTAAATAGCGAAGATTTAGAGTCTCTCCTTGTTCGTTATGAGAAACAGTACCATCCCCTGCCCCTTGATACGGAGGCGCGCCAGTATTTGTTGAAGTTGGCGGGAGGTGATGGACGGTATTTGTTAAATTTGGTCGAGAATATTAAAGACCTTCCACCCGAGCCAATCCTTAATATAGAAATGGCGGCGCCCTTACTGCAGCGCCGACCGGCGCATTATGATCGTGAGGGAGAGGTGCATTATAACCTTATTTCCGCCCTCCATAAAGCAGTGCGGGGATCGGATCCTGATGCAGCGTTGTATTGGTTGTGTCGAATTTTTGAAGGGGGCGAGGATCGCTTGTTTTTGGCGCGCCGGATCATTCGCATGGCGAGTGAAGATGTTGGCTTGGCGGATCCGATAGCGTTGCAACAGGCGATTGCTGCGCGAGATGCGTTTCAGATGTTAGGCAGTCCTGAGGGAGAGCTCGCATTGGCGCAGGCGGTGGTATATTTAGCGTTGGCACCAAAGAGTAATGCGTTATATGTGGCGTATGGAGAGGCGAAGGTGGCAGCGGAGGCAAGCACGTCGTTGAATCCTCCGGCGATCATCCTCAATGCACCGACGAAGTTAATGAAGCAGCTCGGCTATGGGAAAGGGTATGAATATGACCATGATACTTTAGAAGGTTTTTCTGGACAGGAGTATTTTCCGGAGGAGATGGGACGTCAAGAGTACTATCGCCCTTTGGAACGCGGCTTCGAAAGAGAGATGCAAAAGAGGATTTCCTACTTTTCTCGATTGAGAAAAAAGAAAAACCCTTGATCTTTGTCTATTAAAAGAATAGAAAGAGGGAATAGGCAGGAGTGTACATGAAAGTTGATTTTCGTTTTTTTCTCTATCTCTTTTGGCTACTATTCCTCATTATGGTACTCTATGTCTATTTTTTTCAGCCGGCAGCTTTCTATCGAATGTTTGAGACGTATCAAGGACCTGGGAGTCCTTTTATCAACAATCCATAGAAGCAAAATTTATTGATTTAATGGAGGACGCATGTTGAGATTTATGTTCAATTTTATCTTTTTTGGTGTGTTATTTTATGTCATTTGGATGTTTTTTCCCGATGCATTTCACAAATTAGTGGCATGGGCAGGAAAAGTGTATGAGTTCTTTGTCGACCTTGGCGTTTCCGTTTTGGATTCTGTTAATCATTTGACGAAGCCAGAAATCCCTACGCCTGGGCCTATGGATCCGCCATTAAAGCCTTAAGGTTGTTGTTGCAAGGGTGAATAAAATTCGCTAAAGTGTCTGCTTTATTAAACGTTATTTTAAAACTTTAATTAGGCAGGCACTATGAACGCAGCAACAGATTCATCATTAGCAACTTACGAAAGAAGCAGTTCCTCTTCATCAACCTCCGAATGTCCTTTTCATTCCCGCTCGCCTTTACAGGCAACCTGGGGCTGGTTGACTGCTACCGCCTCATTTTTTCAAAGTGACCGCCTTCAATTTGCTTATGATATTCTAAATACCGGTACGCCCGATCAATTTCATGATTATGTATGGCACTCCATGCCCCATTCGCCTAAGGCACTTTTTATTACCCAGCCTCACATCATTGCTCAAATTGTAAGTAAACCGCGCGAGGGAGAGTACTTTTCTAGTGGGTTAGAATTTCAATATGGATTGACGCAAGCAATAGGAAGTGACTCTCCGTTGACCACAACCAATGATGAATCGCATCAAAAGGTGCGTAAATTTTGTCGTGAACAGGAATTTGGACGACATTCTATTCAAAATTCTATTCATTCGATTGCTGCTGTTGCTTTAGGTTTTGTTGATTCATTAGGTGTAGAAGAAACTATCAATTTTACACGAACTATCCCCCTTTACACTTTAGAACAAACAAAAACTAATGTGTTAAAATCGGATTTTAACGTCGAAGAAACCGCCACCGTTATTTCCGCAGCAGAGGAACGCATTACAAATATGATGCTTCTCCATGTCAAGCCTCTCGTGGTCACAACTTTTCAAGATCTGATGCAAAGAGAATCTTGCCTCCAAAGGCTGGAAGATATTGCAGAAGGAATTATTAAGGATATTAATGCCACCGGAATCATTCGACATTTACAAGACAGTAAAGAGCAGCGTGGGGTTCATCCGTTTTCGGATGAAGAAATTAAAAGTTTAACAAAAACTATTCTTTTTATTGGTTCTGGAACAACAAAAAGTGCCCTTATAAGTGCGCTTTACAGCTTAATGCAATCTCCCGCTATTCAAGAGGAACTTTATAACGGAATCAAAGAGATTGATTTGAGTGATTCTCCTTCCCTTTATGAACAATTAGAAAAAAACGAAACGCTTTCTCGCTTTTTTATGGAACTACTGCGCCTTTATCCTCCGATAATGTTTCAGGTACGCAAAGCAAATGAAGCTTTTTCCATTCATTATACTAACGAAATTCCTATTCCTAAAGGAACCGGCCTTTATCTCTCACTCTACCATTCTTATCGCGATAACCGACGTTGGGAAGATCCAACTACATTTAATCCTTCTCGTTTTAAGCAACTAAACAGCTCGGATACTCGATTACAGTTCGTTAATAAGCTTAATCCTTTTAGTACAGGCCATTCCAAATGTATTGGAGAAAAGTTTGCTGAGATGAGCATTAAGACATTCATTTGTGCACTTGTGCAACAATATAAAGTGTCTCCTCCTGAAGGGATGGAACCACAGAATTTGGAAGTGGTGGGAAAGATGACCTTGTCGTTTGACAAGGATCTTTTTGTGCGCTTAGAGCCAAGACAATCCGACATTATCTAGGGGCATGTCAGTTACGGGGTGGTCAATATCACTGACAATAACCTGATCGCCCTCACTGACCCCTTCGCTGATGACAGCAAATTCGCTATTGCGCGCTTCTACTTTTACTGGCCGTATCTCTAATGTATTTTGTGGCGTTTTTATCCACACGCCGCTTCCTTCGCGGAGTGCTTTGATCGGAACGACAAGGGCATTTTCGATTGTTGGACTTTCGATTTCTACTTCTACATTGCTGTTGAGGAGTAGAGGTGTATTGCTTTTCTCTTGATTTTCGACAAGGCCCAGCGGATCCGGAACGACGACGATGAGATTAGCGAGTTCCCCGGTTTTGTCTAGCGAGCCCAGCCGACGAAGGACGAATCCTTTCCATTTAACCTTTTGGCCTCTTCCCGTTTGTTGCGTGACGATTGCTTGCGTGCTATTGTTGCGTTGCGGGGATGCTTTAATCCAGGAAAGATCTTCGTATGGAATGGTGATGGGGATGCGGTATTCGTCGACAGAAACCACCGTTGCTATTTTGCTTTGAGGGGAGAGATATTGGCCGATTTCGACCGTTTCTTCGATTACAATCGAGTCAAAAGGAGCAGTGACAGTCGTTCGGCTGAGGTCGGCTTCTGCTTTTTCCATGCGACTTTTCGCTGCATTTAATGCGGCTTCTTTTTCTTTGAAGTGAGGTTCGCGTAGGACCAGCTCTTGCCCCATTTCGCTTTTCTTTGCTGTGGATTGAAGGAGTTCCCATTCTCTTTTTGCGATGAATTGTTTTCCTTCTTCCATTTTGAGTTCAAGTACTGCTTTGCTGTAGGCGGCTTTTTCTTGCTCGACAGCAGTCAGGTAGTTGCGAGGGTCAATTTTTATCATCATCTCCCCTTCTTTAAGGAGACCACCGACATCAAGATCATGGGATTGGGCGATGATGCGACCGCTCACTTCCGCTTGGACCGTGATTTCGCGGTGCGGCTTGACTGTTCCGGACGTCACAATTTTTAGCGGATAGTGACGTTTTTCTACGGTAAAAATTTCTAATTTTGGTGATTGAAAGTGGATTCTTCCTTTGAAAAAGGAGTGGTCAGAAAAGAAGATGATAGCGACAAGAGCAATCACAACGATGGCGATAAATGAGAGTACCTGCTTCACAATTCATTCTCCTCTGTGCATAAAGTTTCTTCTTCCTCATCGTCATCTTCGCACTCTGCCCTTTCTCCACAGCGGAGAATGCAAGGACCAGCTAAGGCGCGGTAAAGCCTTGAGCGGTTGGTTAAGAGAATCGTATTTTCCCTAACCACGCGGCGCTGAAGACTTTGTAGGGATTGAATCGCGTTAATGACTTGAAGGTAGTCGTTAAGACCGCGCGAATAGCGAAGACGAGCTTCATCAAGGTATAGTTTGGAAATTTCTATCTCTTTGTCAATTTGTGCGATGAGCATCAGTTGCGACTTTTCTGTCACAATGGCGGATTCGACTTCACGCAAGGCATTTAAAAAGACCGCGCCAAATTTACTCAGCAGTTCTGCAACGATGGCTTCACGGCGGCGGACTTCGCAGCGGCGACGGAATCCATCAAAGATAGGCTGAAAGATATTGGCAGCGATGACACCGATCTGGTTGTTGAAGATATTCTCAATTTTATCTGCAGTGAAGAGATAGCTGGCATCAAGCGTCAATTTTGGAAACAGATCGGCAACGGCAGCGGCAACATCGTAGTCCGCCGATTCCAAGTTAAAGTAAGCCGCACGAAGGTCGGGACGACGGCAAAGAAGGTCGGTGGGAGTGCCCAAATCGGGAAAGGCTGGCAACGCAATTTTTTCTAGCATCAAGTCGGGACACATGCGTTGTTCTGGGGGAATCCCTAAGAGGACATGCAGTTCGTACGTGGCGGTTTTTAGTCGATTTTCGACAGGGATGAGCTGCGCTTTAACCTCTTCCATCTGGAGACGCTGTTGGTAGACATCGAGAGCGCTGGCTTCGCCGATGCCGAAGCGCAGTTCAACGATTTCAAGTAGCGTCATACTGACTTCAATTTGGTAATTAATTAATTTAATTAATGCTTGCTGTTCTTGGATAACAAACCAAAGATCCGTGACGGCACCGCTCAGAACCAGGGCGGTCGACTCGAGATCTTCCCAGGAGACTAACGTCTGCAATGTTGCGGATTTTACATTCGAATCAATTTTTTTCCAAAGATCGACCTCGTACGAGAGTGTCGGTCGTAGTATGTAGTCGACGCGTGACGTATTAATGTCGTCCCGGCGACGGATGACGCTGTTATATGCAACACTAGGTGCGAGGCTAAGCTGTGGATAGAGAACAGAGCTCACGATGCAGAGATTTGCGCGGGCCCTTTCGAGACGACTCCATGCTTGGCGAATATCCATGTTGTTGTCGAGGGCTTGGGCGACAAGTTCGTTCAAGTCGGGTTCATCAAATTCTTTCCACCATTGACTGATGTTTCCTACTCCAGGCTGATCATTAAGAAAAGCGTCGGGAATCGAAACCGGAGGAGAATAGTCGCTTACATGGTAGACACTACACCCGCTGAACAAAAAAAGCAGTGTAAAACCGATGACAGAGGTGTGTTTTGATAAAACAAGCATTGTCATATTGTCGCATTAAAAAATTAAATTTTAGATATATATTATTTAATATAATCAATCAAGAAGAGAAGCGAGAAAAGAATGCACTTCAACAGGACCTTCCAAATAGTAACCGGCTTTTGTCGGTTTTGGAAACTCTTGAATGGCCACACAAATGCCGCGATTGGCTAACACTTTAAATGCATCTTCGTCTGTAACATCGTCCCCAAAGTAGAGAGGAAGGTATTTTGCATCTTCCAATCCAAGCGTCTTTAGAAACCAAAGTACGGCAGCGCCTTTGTCCCATGGAAGGTCCGGTTCAATTTCGTAGACCATTTTTCCCATGCGTTTGCGAAGGGATGGATGTTTTTTTAGAATTTTGTCGACGGTATGTTGTAGGATGTCGCGTTTTTCTGGAGGAACCATGCGGTAGTGAACAGCGACGCTGAAGCGTTTGCGCTCTAATAGGACACCTTCGATCTGTTTTAGTGCCGCATCAAGTTCTTTGTGCACTTGCTCTATTTGTGGAATGAGATTTTTCGCTTCTTCATTTTCAAATAATATCTTTTCAAGAGTGCCGATTTCAAGACCGTGACTGCCTGCGTATGTAATGCCTGGAATGGGAACAAGCTGCTGTATATTTGCGCGGTCGCGTCCGCTGAAGATAGCGACTGTGTATTTTTTTGCTAGGTTGGTCAGGAGTTGGCGCCCTTCTTCTGAAAGGATGGCGAGGTCGGGCCTGCTGACGATGGGAGTGAGGGTACCGTCGTAGTCGAAGAAGAAGATGATATTTTTTCCTTTTAAGCGCTCTTTGATCTGTTGCTGTTCGTCGAGTGCGTTAGGAATTTTATATGGCTGCATGATTTCCCCTTTGACGGGACCATACCACGGCGGAAGCTGACTGTCAAAAAATTATTTTTTATTTTAATAATAACAGCTTTAACTTATACTTTTTTCTCATGCGGCCATGGCGGAATTGGTAGACGCGCTAGATTCAGGTTCTAGTGGGGGTAACCCTGTGGATGTTCGAGTCATCTTGGCCGCAATTTCATCAATTGCAAATATCGTCCCCGTCAATTATACTCTACCCTTTTACCCACTCAAGAATACTATGCAAAAATACGACATCAAAAAAATACGAAATTTCTCCATTATTGCTCATATCGACCATGGAAAATCGACCATTGCGGACCGCCTTTTAGAGATTACAAAAACGATTGAAGCGCGTAACATGCAAGAGCAGTTGTTGGATGATATGGATCTGGAAAGGGAGCGCGGCATCACAATCAAAGCGCACCCTGTGACGATGACATATTATGCTCCTGATGGACAACAGTATTTGATCAATTTCATCGATACACCGGGCCATGTCGACTTCAGTTATGAAGTGTCGCGTTCGTTAGCTGCTTGTGAAGGAGCTCTTCTTGTGGTCGATGCCGTCCAGGGCGTCCAGGCACAGACAATGGCAAACGTTCATCTTGCGTTGGATCGTAATCTCGAAATTGTTCCTGTTATTAATAAAGTTGATCTTCCTGCTGCTGATGTCGATGGGATTAAAACACAGATTCAGGATTTCATCGGTCTCGATGCATCCAATGCAGTCTCTTGCTCAGCAAAGACAGGGTTTGGAATTCAAGAGATCCTTGACCACATCATTACCGATATTCCTTGTCCTGCGGCCCCTGCAGATGACATCTTACGCGCGCTAATCTTTGACTCCCACTATGACGTCTATCGTGGAGTTTACGTTTATATTCGCGTCATGAGCGGAGAAGTGACAAAAGGCTCATTAATTAAGATGATGGCCACAGGCAAAACCTACGAACTCCTTGACGTCGGCATCTTTACTCCTAGCGAAAAGAGCGTCGAAAAATTGCGTCCGGGCGAAGTTGGGTACATCATTGCCAACATCAAAAATCCTGCCGATGTCAAAATTGGCGATACGATCACTCTTCAAAAGCATCCTGCTGCAGAGCCGTTGCCTGGCTTTAAAACCATTTCTCCTGTGGTTTTTGCAGGGATCTATCCGATCGACACCTCAGATTTCGAACTGTTGCGCGATGCGCTGGCAAAATTGCAATTGAATGATTCTGCGCTGCACATTGAACAAGAAAGCAGCAACGCACTGGGCTTTGGCTTCCGTTGCGGATTTTTGGGATTGCTCCATTTGGAAATCGTGTTTGAGCGTTTACAGCGCGACTACGACATGGACATCATCTCGACAGCTCCTAGCGTTATCTATCGCTGCCTGATGAGAGACGGCAATTTCATCGAAGTCGACTCCCCTGCCCATTATCCTGATCCTGCAGGAATTGATTTAGTGGAAGAGCCATGGATCAAATGCCATATCCTCACTCCTGGAGATTATCTGGGCGCAGTGATGAATTTGGCCAATGAAAAACGCGGCAGCTGCATCAAAACGGATACGTTGGATGCCCACCGCATTTGCATGACATACCGTTTTCCCTTAAATGAAATCATCACCGACTTTAACGATAAATTGAAATCGATCACCAAAGGATACGGATCCTTCGACTACGAAATGGACGGCTATGAAGAAAGCGACATCATCAAGCTAGAAATTCGGGTCAATGATGAACCGGTCGACGCCTTCTCTTGTCTCGTCCACCGCTCAAAGTCGGAAGCAAAAGGGCGCAATATCTGCGCAAAGCTTAAAGATGTGATCCCTCGCCAGCTGTTTAAAATCCCGATCCAAGCCGCTATTGGGGGAAAAATTGTTGCCCGTGAAACGATTGGTGCCCTAACGAAGAACGTCACCGCTAAATGCTATGGGGGAGATATCTCCCGTAAGCGTAAGCTATGGGACAAGCAAAAGAAGGGTAAAAAGCGGATGAAAGAGATTGGAAAGGTCAACATTCCTCAGCATGCCTTTATGGAAGTCCTAAAAACCGATTAAACGCTATTAAAGGTAATCAGTCACGGGGTCGATCATACGTTTTTCATCGCGGCAGCGATGCAACAATAGTATCCCAGGGTTGGCGCGAAGCGACTACCCTGGGAAT
>CAYIYO010000014.1:20274-38039 GCA_964367715.1 uncultured bacterium | reverse complement strand
CTTTTATGAACGCGTTTTACATACAGTTCTCTACTCAACGAACCCCAAGAAAAAAGAAAAATAGCTTGCGTTGGTTATACCGAACGTGACTCAAAAACCAAATTTTGGAATACGTTCGGTATATACGCAACTTGGGTTAATTATATTTTTTGGGATTGGTTTTTGTGAGTGTGAAATCGATTAATTCTTGAAAATTTTTATTCGATAAACGGTCTTTGAATAATCCTTCGAAGGTTTTCTTAGCTTCTTCGCTAGAAATTTTGTCATTATTCAATTGATAAAAGAGCTGATAACGTTGTTCGAGTACATCGTCGACAGTGGATTGATCTCCATTAAAAAGCACTCTTAAAAGAGGAGTGGGAGCTAGCTGTAAACGTATTTTGCTGTCGCCTTTGGTATCCATCGTCACAAAATTTAGAAGGGAAAATTCCTTTTTGCTTTCACTATTTGGTGGACGCTCTCTCAACAGCTCGTATAGCACTTTTTGTAGGAGATCGTCATCCAGATCAATGCTTGCAAGATCGGCAGCATGCTTGAATGGTTGTGTGCTGGGTACCTTAGCTCCTTTTTTTAGGAGGCCAGTGAACAGTTCATCAAGAAATTGAGGACGTTCTTTTTCGGCTTCTTTATAAAATTTTTCTTCGCTGAACAGTTCTTTTGCTAAGCTCTGAACCGTATTTTTAATGAAAAGGTACTGTTCGGGATTGCTTTCGCTTTCATCTTCGTCGACAAGAATTTTAATTGAAATTTTGCCTGTTCCTGGTGTCGATTTTCCATTGCTTCGTGAGGAAACTTTCGTTTGATTATATTTATCGATATTTTTTTCATTGATATATTGGCGTTCTGTTAGCTGCATGTAGTGCTCAAACTGAGAGCGCATTCCCATAAAATTACGGGTGCTGTCAATGCGTGCATAGGTCAATACAGAAAGAAGCATTAATACTGTCATCACAAAAAGTAAGATGTTCACTTTCGTTGATTACCTCTCGTAGCGGATTGTATTTTTCGTATTTGCTAACGGAAATAGGTAGCGTATGGTTTCTTCTTTTTCATTTTTTTCCGTTACAATTTCAACTGAAATAAGAGCGGGAAGTTGTTTATACTCTTCTTTCCATTGGTCGATCCACCCCTCATTTTCAAACAAAGATTTAACATCTTTCTGTGGAGGGACAAAAAACTTAAATCGTAATTCCTTAACATGTTGAAAAAGAGATTCTTTTCTCATCGGAACAGGCTGATCAGACCGCCAGCGCGCGGGAGCTGGCCAGGTCGCGAGAGTTAAATTTTCCTTCTCGTCAAGATAGAGACGGCCTAGGACGTGATTAGCGAAGTCAGGATTCAAATCGATCCCATTGTCATACATAAATAATAACGTCGGCATGCCCCCTTTTGTTATTCCTGACTTTCCCTCTGTCGACATAAACATAAAATCTTTGCTCGGATCGTTTTCACCGACAGCGCGCGGAAGCAGTGCTGCGAGACGTCCTTCCAGGTACCGTGATTGAAAACTTTCTTCTTCAATTTTTTCGATGAAGCGATTCATTTCATCGACTTGGTAGTAGAAGTAGAGCAACGTGGTGATGGCGAGCATTGTGAGTGCCATTGAGATAAGCACTTCAAGAATCGTTAGGGGGGGGCGTCGGAGTTGTTTCATTTTTCTTCCTCCTCCGCTTCTTCTGCTGAATTTTCTTCCGGTGCTTCTTCTTTACTACTTTCTTTGCCTAATATGCGCTCGACAAAGATGTCGTAGCGATAAACGAGAGGCTTATGAGTGCTTTCTTGTAAAAAGTCGAATGTAAACGTAAGCTCCAGTAGATAAACCGTTCTTTCTTGAGGGGGCTTCGGCTTAGAATATTCAATTTTCCATTGCATTTTACCTGAAAAAAGACCCGTGGGAATGCCTGCATTTTTTAGTATGGCCGGATCAATCGTGACCTCTTTTTCGCTTTCTAATTCGTTCCATGGAATTTCGTTGCGATAGAGACTGACGAGAGTATCGGCATAGAGCGTTTGGACGAGGCGGTCGACCTTCATTTCGCTCACAAACGCATTTTGTGCTTGAAAGAGGACAACATGCGGATAAATGAGAGGGATGATGCAGCCAACGATGAGAGCAAGAGCAATCAACACCTCTAATAGCGTAAACGAACGTTTTTGTACTTTTATTTTAGGTGGCATGATGTGCCTTTACTTCGTCGACAGTCCAATCGGTGAGGGAGCGATCATCGTCTTCGATTCTATCGACTGGACATTCTCCATTAGCGCTACTTGTAAGTGCTTGTGGATAACCGGGAAGGCAGACGTAGCGCGTGAGGGCGCCGTACTCGTCGTCGCGTGCTGCGGTGGAGAGACGAAGAAGACCTCGACTCATGACGCTTCCTCGCGATAGAAATTGTAGCTGAAGACGTCCTTGCTGACCATGGGAGCGTGGAACTGTTTCTTCAAATTCGACCCAGTGCACCGCTTTTAGAGGGGAAGAAGGGCGCTCGAGCTCTTTTTTCCATGAAGGAGAGAGAGGACCCTCTGTTTCGAGAAAGAAGTCGACGCCCTCTTTCCCTTTCGTAAAGATGACATCAACATCTGTATTTGCAATTAGCATCAAATTTTGGGCAAGACGTAACCGGTCGACCACGCGTGCTACCTCGGAGCGGAAACGTTGTTCACGAACGGCTTTGGTGATGTTGATACCGACGATTCCCGCTGTCAACGAGAGAATCATAATGACAATCATCAATTCAAGAAGCGTAAAGCCGTGCTTTTTTTTCTTAATTTTTAAACATCGTTTGATGCGTCTTTTTATATTCATCATATTTCTTTGAATGGACAGTGATCACATTATTTTCGACGGTGACCTCGTAGTCATCTCCCCAACCGTCTTTTATTAATGCTTTTGAATCTTTAACGAGAGGATCTTGTTTAATGATTTGTTGCCAATTTTTATCTAGGCTTTCTAGAATTTCTGGATCATTTGCTGCGCGGAGATTTAAAAGCATTTCCACTTTTTCCATTCCGGCCTTTGTTTTAAAGGCTTTTCCTTCGTCCAAACTGCCGCGGTAGTTGTAGGCAACAACGCCGGTGATGAGTGCGATGAGGAACATGACGATCATGATCTCAATCAATGTGATGCATCTTTTTTTTACTTTCATCATTGTAAACTCCTATCCTGTAAAGCTGCTAATATCTGTTAAAGGCAGTAATATCGCCATTAATATCATTCCGATGATTGTTCCCATCACAACTAAGATGAGCGGCTGTGCCAGCGCCATCATCCGTTCTAATGATTTTTCTAACTCATCTTCGTAGATATCGGCGATTTTGTTCAAAATTTTTTGAGTATTTCCCGCTTCTTCGCCGACGGCAAGCATCTTCGAGACCATTTTTGGAATCCATTTCGATTTTCCTAGTTCTCGACTGAGAGAGCTTCCTTCGACAATTTTTTCTTCTGCCTTCTGAACCTCTTCTTCCAAGACCACATTACCCATGACATCGCGGGCGATGCGCAGCGACTCAATCATTGTCAATCCACCCACTTGCAACGTCGCCATCGTGCGTGTGAAGCGCGCGATCGACGCTTGAACAGCAAGTGTGCGGAGAACGGGAATCTTAAGACTCATGCGCTCTCGCCACAGCTTTCCCGCAGGGGAACGGATCTTCCACACTGCCAGGGTAATGCCTCCGACAATAACAGGAATATATATCCACCAATAGTCCTGAAAAATGTGGCTTAAGTTGATGATAAAGGCTGTAAACGTATTCAGCTCTCTCCCCTCAAAAATTCCTTCGATGGAAGGCACCACAAATCCTAACAATAACAAAATGATTAGAAAGGAAAAGCATCCCAAAATGGCAGGATAAATCATCGCTGTCGTGATCTGCTTTTTTAATTTATTGCGCTTAGAAAGAAAGGAGGTCAACTTTTCTAGAACGATATCCAATGCCCCTGCAGACTCTCCTGCACGTATCATCGTACAATACAATTTATCAAAACTTTCGGGATATAATGCCATCGCTTCTGACAAGGGTTTTCCACTTTTCACCTGCTCACAAAGGCTAAGAATGATGCGATGAAAGCGCTCGCCCCGGTACTGTTCTTCAATTGCCAATAAACTTTCATAGAGTGGAACTCCGGCTCCAACGAGCTGAGCGAGCTGCATGGTAAAAGTAATGAGGTCTTCTCCAACAAGATTTTGACGGCGTGAAACGCCGACTTTAGGCTCGAGCTTCATCAGCATCAGGCCTTGATGGCGAAGCTTATCTTTTACTTCGCTTTCATTCATTCCTTCGATGACGCCGCTCTTCTTCTTTCCAAAGGAATCAATGGCCTGGTATTGGTATAATGGCATTGCTTATTCCTGCGCTTCAATTCCGCGCGTCACGCGTAATACTTCCGCCACCGTAGTAATTCCTTTACGAACCAAGTCTGCGCCATGGGCAAGCAAGGAAATCATGCCATTTTCTAAAGCGACCTTGCGCAAAATAACGGCATCAGGACTGGTGACGATCTGTTTATGAATAAGATTGTCGACTGTCATTAGCTCGTAAACGCCATGACGACCGCGATAGCCCGATCCATAGCAGCTCTGACACCCCACTCCATGATAGAGCTCACCATTGACCAATTCTTTTTTATTGATGCCCAATCGGCTCAGCTCCAAATCCGTCGGCTGGTACGCCTGTTTACAGTCAGGACATATCCTTCTCACCAAACGCTGCGCCATGATGCCAACGATCGTTGACGAAAGAAGATAAGGTTCGATTCCCATATCCACCAAACGTGTGATGGCAGACGGAGCATCGTTCGTATGCAACGTACTCATCACAAGGTGACCTGTCAATGCCGCTTGGATAGCAATCTCCGCCGTCTCCACATCACGGATCTCCCCAATCATGATCACATCCGGATCTTGACGCAAAATGTGGCGAAGACCCACTGCAAAGGTGAGGTCGATCTTTGGTCGAACCCCAATCTGGGCAATGCCTTTAAGGTTATATTCCACCGGATCTTCAATCGTCATCACATTGATCTCGTCATTCGACAACTCGCAAATTGCACTGTAGAGCGTTGTGGTTTTACCACTTCCTGTCGGACCTGTCACTAAAATGATCCCTTCAGGAAGCTCCACAAGCTTTTTAAAGGCCTCATACGTCCCAGGCAACATCCCGACAGAATCCAACCCTAAAATGACATTTCCTTTATCCAAAATACGTAAAACAATACGCTCTCCACCGGTGATTGGCACGGTGCTGACACGAAAATCGATCTCACGCGGTCCCATCTTAAGCTTGATCCTTCCATCCTGGGGAAGACGATGCTCGGCAATGTCCATCTTGGAAATGACTTTAATGCGCGTGAGCAACTGTCCCTGATACTCTGCTGCAGGAGCATGGCGCGGCTGCAGCACTCCATCGATACGATAACGGACTTTTAGCCCTTCAGGCGAAGGCTCAAAGTGGATATCGGATGCCCCCTGCTGGATCGCTTCTGTTAAAATAAGGTTCAAAAGGCGAATGATTGGCGCCTGGCTACGATGGCGATCCAAAAGATCGTATACCTCCACATCGCCTTCTGGACCTCCTGCCTCACGATTCTCTTCTAAATCCGCCAACAGTTGGGACGCCGCTCCTTTTTCTTGGTTATAGCAACGGTTAATTGCGATCAAGATGGTCTCACGGTCGCAGTAGACGCTGCGGATTTCGCTGTCGAGCATCATCCGCATCTCCTCCAACGGTTCGAGACTTAATGGATCCGCCACAGCCACAATCACGGTATTTCCCTCGCGCTTGATGGGAAGGAGTACGTGTTTTTTAGCAAAGCTGTAAGGAATTTTTTGATAATACTCCGAAGAGAGATGGAAGGAAGACAAGTCCGCAATGATCTCCATCCCAAACTGCTCCGCAAGAGAACGGCCCACATCATCACCCGCCAATATTCCTTGGCGAACAAGTTCTTGTGAGGCCTCTCCCTGTCTTTTTTCCTCTTCCTTACCTGCCGTCATATTCACCTATGCGGTAGAAGCAGCGCTCTGGTGGTCTGCCGAAAAGCATCATCATCGATCCCTTTAAGCAACGATTGCGTTCACATTCGCGCGCTTGGACAAGACGACACATAAAAGCGGGAATATCTCCAGGGCGACGCGTCATCTCATCGTTACGGAGACGGACCAGCTCTTCTGCAGGATCAGCAATGATTTTTGGAGTAAGGAAGATGAACATCTCACTAGATGCATCCGTCAAACGCGTGTTGCTAAACAGCTTCCCAAGACCGGGAAGTTCCCCAAGGAACGGAATGGCCTCTTTGTGGTCATTGGTATCTTTGCGGCGCAATCCACCAAGGATGACTGTCTGCCCATCGGCAATACGCACACGATTCTCAATGTGACGATTGATGACGTCAGGACGATTTGGATCCGTTCCAGGCAAAATTGTTTGAAAGGTGATATCCGTTTCCAACGTGACATAATCGGTTGGATCATCATCGGCATTCCATGTTCCATCTTCACGCATGTGGATGGTGGGAGTGACCTTGATGGTAATTCCGTACTGGGCTCTAGTAAAAGAATCTTTTAATGTTACCCCTTTGACTGTTTCCACTTCAAAAATACCCGTGTTAACAGAGATTTCTTCATTAATCGCAATGATCGCTGTCGTCTGATTTTCTGTAACAACGGAAGGGTTCGAGTTAATGGTGATGTCATCGCGCGTTAATAAAAACTTGTAGGCGACATCAAAAGCAGCGGACAGGCCTTTAGCGGGGTTAAATCGGCTTAAGAAAAATTCGGTCACCCCTAAATTCAATGGCGAGGCAGCCAAATCGTTAAAGGCAAGGGAGGTTGTATTTGTTTGCGACGCCATATCGCCGAGACGCAAGAGGTTCAATCCGTAACGCGTATCGTTGCTATTGCGTTGTTCAAACAAAAGAACTTCAATTTGCACGAGCTTTTTAGGAATGTCCAATTTGCGGATCAATTCCTTCAATTTGTTCAATGCAATGGCTTCGACCACCATGACGATTGCGCCGGTCTTCGGATCGACAATGAAGTTTTGACGATTTTTATTCGGATGCGGATTACCCTGACGCGTCATTCCTGGACGTATCGGTGCAGGATTAACAATATATCCGCCTTCCTGATAGTAGCCGTCTTGGTAAAGCTCTTGAGGAGTTTTGAAGTCGGGATTGATCTTCACATCATTAACAGTGACACGTTGATCATTGTCCATGTTACTTTCGTTATGGATTTCCAAGCCCGCGCCAGAGCTCATCATCATGTTATAGACCCGCTCAAGGATATCCGCCAACTCTTCGGTATCTGTGTACTTAGAAGTATAAGTGAAAATCACTTTGTCGCGGGCTTCCCCCACCTCATTTTCTACGCGGTCGATGATTTCTTCCGCTTTACGAATCTCTTCTGCTGTTCCAATCAAAAATAGCGCTTGTGCGACATGGGCGAGGGTGATGACCTTTAATCCGTTCACTCCTTTTGGAGAAGATGATTTTGTGGTTTTATTTAGACCGTCGGTTACTAGACCTTCATTGGTTTCTTGAAACTGTTCGAAGATAGCCGACAAAATAGATCCCATCTCTTCCGCATCGACGCGACGCAAAGAGACCACTTTGTAGTCATAGTTTCCTGCATTCGTTTCAATAAAATCATAAAGATGTAAAAGCTCTTTAATTTCGCTGACGGGACCAATGATCATGATATCGCGCCCAATCAGCTGCATTTCTGTCGTCTGTTGATTAACAAATTTCTCTAAGAAAAACCAAATGCGTCGCACTTCTGCTGCATCGGGAGAAAGCACAAAACAGATTCTCGTATTATCGGAAAAAATATCCAATTCCTGACGCTTATTAGTGATCGCACGCACTCCGGAATGGTCATCTTGAAGAAGATAAAGTTGACGTAAATAGGGATTGAGCTGTCTGACTCCTACACCATTCTGCGCCAGAATAATCTCCAACATCTCCGCCCAAGACGCTTTGGGGATTGGAATATTCGAATTCACACTCAAAGGAATATCACCAATATCCGGATCAAAAAGGTAGACAAACTCTTGGGAGCCGTAGTCGATCACAAGATCCCCCACAGTCGAGTCCGGCTGATGCCACAAGGCATATTCTTCGTCGGTATTATTTTGCGCAGCGAGTTGACGCCAGCTATTTTCCAATACCGTAATATTGGATTTTACGGTATTGATCTCTTCTAACAGTGTTTGGTAAGAAACGGCCTCTGCAGCCTTGCCATACAGCTCTTCTACTTCGCCATAAAGGATTCTTAACAGCTCTTGCTGCTCCTTTAACTCAATATTGATCTGAAGCAGATAGCGGTGCATCTCTTTACTCAAATCACCTGAAGCGCCCCCTTTAGTGAAGCTTGCCTTCTTTTCGGCGATAGTCTGGGAGTGGAGAGGGAAAACAAAGGTTCCTAGAAATAGGAGCGGAATCAATCTAAATATCTTCATCAATATAAAAACCTTCTATTTTAAGCCATTTGCAAAAATGAGCTATACACAAGTGAAATCAAGAATCGGTTTTTTTCTAGGGTTGATCCGGATTGTCCGGAACCATCGAAGCACTGTTATATTTATAAGGTTCTTTAATAATGGCACGTTGGCCGTTAACATTTTTTGTCATGACTTTTTGAATGCCTTGCTGACGCAATGCTTTGCGGCGTTCATTTTCTTTGTCGATATGAGAACGCACCAATGCATCTTTCTGTACAGGCAGCTCCACATCGTGAACGGCACTGCGGCTGGAGTTGTAGATGGTGCCTTTTAGAATTTGTTGGTCATCTTTGCGAATGACCCCTTCAAAAACAAAAAGCGGCCCCGTCTCCTTTCTTGCGACATATTCGTCAACTTCTTCAGGGGTATCAATTTTTTTCCATCCCCCATCCGTCAATATCAACCAATCGTGCGGACTCAACAGCATTTTTTCATCATCGACATCAAAGACATATTGGGAACGCGTACGGGCTCCGAGAAATTTAAACTCATCTTGAATATTGCGCGGCATCCACGTCTCAATCGACTTTAATAAATTCAAGACGACTTTCTTTTTGCCTTCAGGATCCCACAATTCGAGATTCATCAAGCGGTCTTCAACTTTTTTAACGACAAGCAACGGTTTTCCTAATGAGTCGGTGCCTGGCTTCACCACTTTCCACACACTGCCATCCCAAACCAAAGTCGTTCCTTCATTAACAAAAAGAGAATAGCCCTCTTCTTCCTTGTCGCCAAAGTCGATACGATTTTTGCCAATTGCCTCTTTAAATTCGTCGCCCCCATGCTTCTCCATGAAACGGTCCACTCCATACCAACGCGCTTTTTGACGCGCTAAAAGGGTGGCATCGACACGCCATTTTCCAATCTCCCAAGGAGCATTGGCTTGGCGGACATATTCTTTCTCTTTTAAGGGGAAGGCGGCAAATGTTTCGGGGGTTTCAATGATTTCGCCTTTATCGTCCCGCATCTTCACCTTTACGAGCGCATCCTTCTGATCTGGAGTCGCTTCAATCCAAAGTCCCGTCTCTTGGTTACCCGGACTAAAGTGGTAGATTCCGCCTTTATTTTTATCGTAAACAAGGTAGAGAGGGGTGCCTGGAGCCATCGACCCCATCTCTAACCCATTTAGGAAGGAGAAATGAAGAAAAGGGTGCATACGATCGGCATCGGGACGTCCATTTTGCCCATAATAAACAAGCTTTTGACGTAAGTCGGGAAGTTGCATCTGGGGAGCGACATAGTTCAAAAGAAAGGTAGGCTCTCCAATGGCATTATAGGCGTCTTGGTGCTGTACAAACGCATTTTTTGGAAGAAGGGTTTTTTCTTGCCGGACTTCGGGAAGGGGGATTTCTGCGGGACGAACAAGGTAAAACCCTGCACCCAATAGCAATAAGCTGACGGCGACGGTAGCAAGAGTCAGATAGACTCGAATGATCCACGTTTTAATCATTATTACCCATTTTTTACAACTAAGCCCATTATAACATAAAGCCGAGAAAAATGCACCTTATGGAATAAAAATGTTAAAAAAATCTTAAAAATTTAAAAAACTTGTTGATAGATGGAAAGTAAGGAGATATACATAAAAAAAGAAGAGTATAGGTAAAAAGAGGGACGCTACCATGACGAAACAAACGAATGATCCTAAACAAGAGGGATCTATTAAGGATAAATTCTCAGAAACGCTCGATTCATTGAAGAAAAATGAGAAAATCGAGGATCTATTCAGCTACGCAAAAAGCAACACCAAAGATACCATTACATATGTATTGATGATCTTAGGGATATTAATGATCTTTTTCGAACCTTTCTACGGGGGCGGATTAATTGGTATTCTAGGTGGACTCTATTTCTCTAGAGAATTGATGGTTCCCCTTCATGATTTAGAGGGATTCATCGACGAGCAAGGAATGGTAAGAAGCTTGATGTTAGGAGGAATCCTTTTAGCATTTTTCCTCATCGGCGGATACCCTATCTTCATCGGCGCTGCTGTTGCCATCGGGATTAAACAGTTAGTGGCTCCAGAGAAATCAGGCGTTCGCGACGAATAATGAAATGCGGCAGTACCAGATACTGCCGCTTTCTTATCAAAAAGCGCGACAGAACGTGAGCGCGCGAATGGTCGCAGGATATTCCGCAGCAAGGACTTCGGCACATCGCTTTAGCGTCGTGCCTGTTGTCATCACGTCGTCGATTAATAAAAGATTTTTTTCCTCCAGCATTCCCCTTTTCTTGAGATAAAAAGAGTCAGCCCCTAAGTGCAGGCGCTGTCCCCGACTCAGTCCCGCTTGACTGAGGTCACCACAGCAGCGTCCCAACGCTTGAAGAACTGGACGATCCAAAATTTTCGCCATCCCCTCTGCTAGCAGCAAACTTTGGTTGTAACCGCGGTCAAAGTGGCGCAGCCACGTGATTGGAATGGGAACGAGATAATCAGGTAGGTCAACTCCACTCTGCAACAACTGTGCTGCCATATAAGCTGCCATTCCCTCAGCAAGGTGCTGTTGATTGCCGTATTTGAGCTTTTTTACCAATGTCGCCGCAGGGCCAAGGTAATCGAAAACCGATACAGTCCGATTCAATGCAGAAGGAACGCGCGTACAGCGGGAACATAGCCGGTCAGAACGGTCGATTTCGGAAGAAAAACACAAGGGGCACCGCGTCGTCGAATCAATCACCTCCAACTGATCCGCACACGAACGGCAAAAGAGAGGCTCCTCCCCACATAAAAATTCCCCACAACAGAGGCAAAGCCGGGGATAAAGCAGATCGATAAAAGAATTAATCAGGAGACGCAGCACAGGATCCTGCATAAAATTTGCCAAATGTGCGCATAAAATACGCATTCATCGCCTGATGAATTTCTTGGGCTTCCAATGGATACTGTTCTTTTAATGGTAAATAGATTCGGCATGCAACTAAAGAGAGATCCAAAAAAGACAGTTCCTTTTCCTTTATACTCTCTTCTGCATGCAACTTACCGACGTCAAGATGCACGGGCTTTTTCCCCAAAAAACCTGTGTTGTGAAGAACACCATGGTCATGGTCAACGATCCCTTTTGCATACTCGGTCATATAAAGATCGAAAAGTGCATTCACTTTTTCTATTGCGTCTCCAGTTTTTCCTTCTCCTAAAAGTCCCATGATCACATTGCGAGAAGTAACAACCTTTTCTTGTAAGATGAACACGACTTTGCTGAGATCGACATCGCGTTCGATTCCAATCTTATCGCGCAAGGTGACGACTTTATTCACTGAATTAGAGTCTACGTTAAGCTGGATGAAATGGAGTCCTGTTTCTTGACGATGGACCTCGTACGCTAAACGATAGCCGCCAAAAACACCTTCAAGAATTCGGTTTTTGCGTTTTGCCTGCTTTTCGTAGTATGAATGAAAAGGGGGGAGCATGCCGAGGCTATCAACAAAAAGTGTCGGTCTTAAATGCTTGAACTTAAAAAACTTAAGAACATACTTTCCATCGTCACTGACAAATGCATAGGACTGCGCGCCCTTTCCGATGTAAGAATATTTTTGATTTAAAGCTTTCTCAAGCATCACATTTTGTTCCTCCGTTCGCGGAATCTCCCACTCCGAACGAAACGGCATTTCATGCGTGATATTTCCCAAGCGAAAATCATCTGTTAATCGAAAATACCCTCTTACACCAACAAAAAGCAAAACAAGTATGAGTAAAATCCATGCGCTTGATTTTTTTTTCATTCCTATGTAATCCATCGTTCAAGTTATTATACCGCTCGTCATTCTTTTCAATTATAGAGAGGGAAACAAATTACCCCCAAGTAAAAATCAACCTCTTTTTAAAAATTATACACAAGTGAAATCAAGAATCGGTTTTTGAATTCACTTGTGTATACCGCTCGTGACCGGTTACGATTCATCGCTAAACGATTTAATTTGTTTCCATTTTAGCTTTTTTGTCTTGTTTTCGTAGCGTGTAGACAGGCTTTTCTAGATTTCCCTTAACGGTGACAGTAAACAGTTCTGCGATTTTAAAAAGGAGGTTGTACTGCTTCATGCGCACTTGAATATTAAGGTTGCCTTCAAAATCGAGAAAGGAAGGAGTTGTCGAATTCGGTAAATAAAATTTTGAGGCGCGACTATCGCTATAAACGTCTTTAAACTTTTTAAAGAGAATTTTGCCTTCTTCAATTTCAAATTGCACCGCACCTTCGATCGGCGTCAAAACCGCAGGATTTAATCCAATACGCGTAATAATTTCCGCAGGAATCGCAAAAATGGTGTTTTGCAGGCTTGATTTGGGAGGATTTGCGAAGGTGAAATTCCCATTTCCTTTCCATGTCAGTGTTTCTGATAGAATTCCTTTTACATCCTCTATCTCAATCGCAGACAGGATAAGGCTATTGCGTGGAGGAGGCAAGGGACGAGAAGTCTCTCTTAAAAGGCTCGGACGAAAGTTTTTGATCTGCACTGTTGGAATAGCAAAATTCCATTGTTGTTTGGCATCTTTTTTCATTGTAAGCGTATCGATGTCAATGATTCCTGCTTCATCTGCAATCGTGATATTATGAATCGCAGCTTCTTGAGGCGCATATGATGCCTCTCCTTTAAAGCTAGAAAAAAGATACCCTTTTGCTTTGCACTCTTTTGCATCGATATTTCCTGCAAAGCAGGATCCTCCTGAGCGCTCTTCATTTCGTGCGAACGCCCATTGGCCTTTGAAGGCGTAGATGCCACCCATCTCTTGCTCTATAATTTTCTCTGCTACATCGGGAGAAAGTAACGGGAGGGCTTCTGGTAACTGACAGGTGACATTTCCTTCCAGATGATGCCATTCTTCATCGACTTCCATTTTTGGATTACGTACCAAGTTCGCAGTGATTCCACACAGTGTTCCTACAGCGTCGTCAATAACAAATCCCTTTTTAGGAAGAATTTTCCAATGAATTGACAATCCATTGGTGCTTTCTTCTTCATCAGAAAGGGCGATATATCCACGTTCAAATGAGGAGGAGGGTGTTGTCAAAGAAAATAAGGGCCAGTGACGTTCAATGCTGTATCTTCCTTGCATATTGAAGTGGACCGGATCATATGAGAGAATTAGATTCTTCACGCGATGCGTTACATCATTAATGATGTATGTTCCATCTTCTAGAGCCACGGAAAGCCGTAGCTGCTCTGGAGAATAATGCCCATTTGCAACTCCGATAATTCTTTCAGGACTAGTAATGGCAAGTGAAGGTTCGGATGAGGGTGTTTGTTCATTTTCCACAAACAAATTAAAGAAATTTTTTGTCTTATTAACTTGATTTGATGGAATCGCAAATTTAAAGTTTTCAAGCGTCCAATCAGTCGTTAAAAAATCATAGTCGAGCCGCTCCACATGGAACTGACCTATTTTCTCCGGACTATTCTCAAAAGAGAGGCCGCTAGAAAAGTGGCGAATGGTCAGTCCGCGATCGCTGACATAGTGACAGGAAAAATCGTCTGCATCGACAAACTCCGCATCTTTTATTCCCCACCCCTTCAACGCACTGTTTAACGAGATATCGGCGCGCCACCCTCTATCATTTAAAGCCGTCGCCAAGCGGAAAGTTCCATTTGCGCGCAGCTCTCCTTTAGGTTGGTACTCTTCTATTTTATCTTGAAGAAAAGGCCATTCGGCTGCGTGGAAGAGGTCGAGCTGAAAAAGATTTATTTTTCCATCCATGAAGGTGTTCCCTTCGACATAGGCTCCTTCCAAACCGACTAACAAGGATTTTCCATATTGCAGCCCTAAAAAATTGATTCCCCATTCTTTTTCCGACCTAACCAACTCTGCCGCTAGCTGCATCTCATCTAATTTAAATTGGTCGATCATCCAGCGGTCGTCTTTGATTTTTCCGTTCAAGCGACAGTCTGCAAATTTTAGTGTGCCAATAGAAATATCTTTTCCTACGGCATCGTAAGTGAAGAGCGAGGTTGAATCATCGAAATTGAAATCAAAATGGAAATCCCCCCTTGTCTCTTTCAATTCATTGACACGCGTTTGAACGGTAGCCGGGAAAAAGAAAACTCCTGACCGATTCAATACTTTCAAATCATGCCATAATGTCGAAAGATGGAGGTCAAAACTAAGATTAAATTTTGAAACTTCTTCCCAATTTTTTATAGAAAGATAAAATTTTTCAGGATGCACATCACCAAAATGCGTATTCAACGAATCTAAGCTGAGAATGATGTATTCGTCACCCCCTTCTTCGTTGATCCCTTTCGTATTTCCCACAAGACGCAAAATGTCGCGCGAACGGTCGCCAATCCATAAGTCGAACGTTCCAATATTATTACTGTAATCAGTGAAACAGCACTTTTCTCCTGATAATGTATATTCTTCTACACGATCAGGCTTTCCTATTAAAACAACACCTTGCAGATCACTCATCTCCATTCGATTGGCATCATGATCAAAGTCAATATTGAAAAACAACTCCTGCAAAGAGAGATCTAACGGAGCTAATGCCATCGTTCCGTTAGAAAGCTGTGCCTGAAATTTCGAATGCATCTCTGTTTTTTCTGGACGAATGTTGAAGAGAACTTTTCCCCCTCCCCCTCTTTGGGTGATATTTCCTTCCATTGGAACGTGCGCGATGGCAGGAACTTTGTCAAAGGAACTCAACAAGGCACTCATCTGTGACACTTTTGCCTGCATGGTTTCGATATTAACAGCAACATCAAGAACACCTTTTCCAGGAAGGCTGAGATCAACATCGATATCGCCCCTGAAATATGCTCCTAAGCAGAAGCATTCGACGTCGACGGCATGGATATGTTCGTCTTTCATCTTCATATTTGTCGACACGTCAGTAAAAAGTAGGCCTCTATTTTTATCGAGGTAGGTACCTAAACGGACCGGAAGGACCCCACAATGTTCCAATGTAGCGAAGTTTAGATGGTAAGTTGCCAAAGGTCGCTGCGTCGTATCTTCAAGATCTGTTCCGGTGTTAAGGATAAAATCCTCGCCTTCCAAAATGATATTATCTCCGGTATATTCCATTGATAATGCCATATGGTCAAACTGGCCTTGAAAATTTGCTTTTCCTTCGATGTTTAATTCTTTGGTTCCATCCTCTGCAGTAAATGCAAAGGGAGCGACATACTTAGCCAAAGGAATTTCTTTTGCAGAGAAGGTTCCGTTGCGGATCAAATACCCTTCAATTCCTCGCTCCTGCAACAGCCATCCTTCCATTGCCACCATTCCGGGTAGCGCTGCAGAGGGAAGCATTCCTGTCAAAGTGGTGCGGGCATTTTCTTTTTCTTTTGAAGGAATGGTTAAAAAATTTTGATGTGCGCGTTCGAGGTCGAATTGAAAATTAATTCTTTCGTTCGAACGCATATATTGATCTTCAACAACCATGCGTCCGTCAACATGAAATCCTCCCTTCTTTGCAACGACTTCCGCTGTCAACCCCATGCGATCGTCTAAAAATTCACTTTGAAAACCTTTCCTTATCAAAATAGGAAGCATAGGAAGCAGTCCGTGCGGCATCCCCTCAAAATTCAGATGCATCGCCACCGCCTCTTCCTGCCAATCCAACGTGGCAGTTCCCCGCATCCCTGCAAATGCTCCTTCCATTATCGATTGCTGAAGGATTCCATTATTAACAGCAATTTTTGTGGCGAGATGGGTCAGCTGCCAATGGTTTCCTTCGGGACCATTAAGCTTGATCATCCCATTTTCTGCATTGAGATGGGCGTTAAGGGTGCGAAAAGGATCTTGCGAATGTAAATTAACGGAAACTGTTCCTTCAAGATTTTGCACTCCAAGAGAGATATCCCAAGGATGATAGTTTATTGTGACGTCGCGTGCAACAAGCTGATTAATTTTTAATTCTTGAATCACACTGTCGTTAATAAATAGATGTCCTTGCGCATCAAAGGTCCCTTTTTCAAGGTCTAGAATGTTCCATTTATCACTAAGTTGAGCGATCGCTTGCTGAGCGAAACGGAACTGCTTTTTCCCAATATTTTTAATGTCGAGGTCAGCCCCTTCCCACTTCCCATCAATCTTTTTATAGAGACAGTGAACAAGCGCTTCTTCTCCAGACTCCTCAACGAGGGAAAGTGTCAAATCAGCAAATGTTTGAATTTCATCAAAAAGGCGAACATTCCCTGCTAAATTCCAATTGAATAATGTTTCGGAATCACCGCAAATCCCTTCCAATAAAACTTTGGTCCCATTATGTCCTTCAATATGGAAAGAGCCTAAAAGCTGAGGAATTTCAAAATAAGGAACCGTCGCACCCAAAAATGAAAATGCGGCGGGCTCAATAAACTCCACACTTCCTTGTGTCGTCGTCTTGAGATTCTTGTCTGCAGCAAAATCGACTTTCATCAACGGCACCGCTCCTACTACCCCTACCTCATCATTATGAATTTCGATCTCTTTAAAGGTGAGGTTGCCGACAGCAAAAGGACGCTTTCCTCGCATGCACTCCAAAACCAATTCTCCGTCCAACGTCCCTTTCGTCAACTGCCACGCCCGCATATCGGCAGAGAAAATTCCCAACAGCCGACTGAGCAAAGGTCCATCGACTTGTCGAAAAGTCATCTGTCCACCAAACGGCATGCGTGGATTCTGCTCAAAAGACAAATTAACAGTACGTTCACTAAAAACTGGAGAAACGAACGCGGCTTCTAGCTTCCCTTTCGTTCCTTCAAAATTATCGTAGAAGCAATTGTAATGAATAACAGAAGGAGTAGGATGGCTATCATCATGAAAGGCGATGATGCCTTTAGTGACATTGATTGAAGACTTGAAGTAAAAAAAAGTATTGTCGCTTTCAACTATACTTCCAACAAAGCTGAAATCAGCATCGGGCGTCAACGCTAAGATAGGGGTATCGAATTGGCATTTAAGATCAATAGTCCACTCAAAGGGATGAATCGCATAAGTGATGTCGATCGCTTCGGCGTGAAATGCACAGTCATCTTCTTGTCTTGTAAGCTGAGGTTTTATCAAGCGAATGCGGTCGCTCGTGACGATAATGCGTTCTACTTTCCACTCCATTTGCGCATGGTTTTTTGCATAATGCGTTAAATACCAATCGAGCGCGGAAGAAGCGATGAAGTTGCTGAAAACTGTCATCACGCAACAAAAAACAAAAGTAATGAGCAAAAGCTTCCGTTTCATCTTTTCATTCTGGTGCAGAGGACATGTATGTCGCAAGAAAAAAACAAAAAAATTTCAGATTGATTGATTTTCTTTGACTTTTCTTAAAAATTTGATAGCCTATCAAATTAATGGG
>CAYIYO010000014.1:0-20174 GCA_964367715.1 uncultured bacterium | reverse complement strand
GATTTTTATCTGATTTAGGGATAGTAATATGCTGCGAAAATTTCTCGACTACCAACTCTCCCTTACAGAACAGGGAAAACCTCTCCATCGTTTGCGCCCTATTATCAATGCCGGCGATACGTTCTTATACGAAGCTCCCATCAATACAAAAAAAGGCCCTCACATCCGCGACTGCATCGACATCAAACGATGGATGGTCATGGTTGTCTTTGCACTTCTTCCCTGCATTTTGATGGCGATATGGAACACTGGCTTGCAGTCAATGGTCTACTCAAGCGGCAACTGGCATCTAATGGAAGAATATCTTAAGGCCAGCGCTTCATTTGACGGATATGTCGATTTTGTCAGCAAAGATAATCGGTGGATGACAATTCTCTCCACAGGAGCCTTCGCCGTCCTTCCCATTATCCTCATCTCCTACGCTGTCGGTGGACTATGGGAAGCACTTTTTGCCGTCATCCGCGGACATGAAATTAGCGAAGGATTTCTCGTCACAGGTATTCTTTTTGCCTTAATTCTCCCCCCCACAATTCCTTATTGGATGGTTGCTGTTGGCGTCTCCGTCGGTATCGTGTTTGGAAAAGAAGTGTTCGGCGGTGTCGGAATGAACATCGTCAATCCCGCCCTTATATGCCGGGCATTCCTCTTCTTCGGATATCCAGGAAAAATGTCAGGAAGCATATGGGTCGGAACCAATCCTACTGTCGTCAGAGAGAGTCTTATTAAAATGAACCAAGATGCAGGAAAAACTGCACTCGATGGATACACACAAGCAACAAAGCTCTCTCAATTTAATGTTCCTTTAGAAATCAAACGTATCCACATCGACGCGATCGCAACGAATAGCGTAGGATCCGATGTCGGCACAATCAACACGATTCAAGAGCATTTTGCAAAATGGAATGCGATCGGTAAACATGAAGCAACGCTGGGTCAACTGACGCAAGACCAATTAAAACAATTTGTTACCACCCCACTTACAGAGGGAGGACTTGGTCTCTCCCCTGGAAGCTATGAAGATGCCTACCATTTTTCTTCCCTCAACTACGGTCTCGGCGATAACCACGATTGGGGATTCTTCTTAGGAAACAAACTAGGGTGCTTAGGAGAAACCTCCACCCTCGCCTGTCTTCTCGGAGCACTGTTTTTAATTTATACAGGGATTGGCTCGTGGCGCACAATGCTAGCAATGGGTCTAGGCGCCTATTTCACCGCCCTCCTCTTCCAACTTTCATCGACCTACTTGGGTGTGGACAATGGCGCCTGGGCTTCCGCACAATTCGGATTCCCCGCCTACAAACACTTAATCCTGGGCGGCCTGGCCTTCGGTATGGTCTTCATGGCCACGGATCCGGTCTCGCATCCGGCCATGAACAGTGCAAAATGGATTTATGGAATCTTCTGCGGAATGGTCACAATCATCATTCGTGTGATCAATCCGGCCTACCCGGAAGGGGTCATGCTGGCGATCCTTCTTGGAAATGTCTTCGCCCCACTTTTCGACTATTATGCCGCACTAAACTTCAGAAAGAAGAGGAGCCGACGTGTCCGATCAGCCACCTAACAACGACATCTCAAGCAATCGCTATACGATCATCTTTATGGTGATCCTTAGCGTGACGTGCGCCCTCATCCTTTCGGTCTTCGCCAGCGCTCTCTCAGGGCCAAAGCAAGAGGCTCGCGAACTCGACCGCTACAAACAGATGATGATCGCAGCAAAAATTCTTAGCTACGAAGGTTATTTTCTTATAAAAAATGAAAAAGGGGAACACGTCCCAGCGAAATATTCTGAGGGTGGTACTCTAGTGGCAGGAAACAATGAAGAGATCGCCACTAGCAAACAAATTCTCGATATCTACAACAAACGCATTATCCCTCTCCTTGTCGACGACAAAGGCGGTGTGACCACTTTTGCAAAAACAGGGATCCAAGAAAAAGAATACCTCAGCGACTACAAAAAAGTCGGATACTACAAACCGCCACTAAAACTTCTCTACAAGCTCTTGCCCAATCCAAAGAAAGGCGAAAAGGTCGACGATCCAATGAAAGCCCCGCCAGAAGGATGGATCATTCCTCTCAATGGCTACGGATTATGGGATGCCATCTACGGATACCTCGCTCTACAACCCGACGCGGATACGGTCATCGGGATCACCTGGTACGATCAAAAGGAAACTCCAGGACTAGGCGCCAACATCGCCGAAGCGTCATGGCAAAACCTCTTTCCTGGTAAGGTAATATTTCAAGAAAATGCGGACGGTACCACCGACTTTAAGTCGGCACCCTTAGGCATCACTGTCGTTAAAGGAAAAGTATCCGAAGTCTACGGAAATATCCCCAAAGCAAAAAGCGCTGTCGACGGCATGGCAGGCGCGACGCTAACAGGAAATGGCGTCAACGACGCATTTAAAAATGTACTCGCCCCCTATCGTCCATTTTTAATTCGCGTCCATGATGAAAATGAAAAACTTAAAAAATCATGAGGCGCCCCAATGGCTGTTAAAGCAGATAAACCTTTAAGCTACCTTACCGACCAAGTATGGAATAACAACCAAATCCTCGTCGCTGTGTTAGGAATCTGCTCCGCTCTCGGTGTCACCAACAGGCTATCCGTCGCCATCACAATGGGTCTCTCCGTCAGCTTCGTCACCGCCTTCTCCTCATTTTTTGTCTCCCTACTACGAAAAGTCACTCCTCCCAATGTGCGAATCATCACAGAACTCGCGATCATCTCCGTCTTTGTGATCATCATCGACCAATTCCTACAAGCCTACTTTTTCAGCATCTCAAAAGTTCTCAGTGTCTTCGTTGGTCTTATCATCACCAACTGCATTGTCATGGGAAGAACCGAAGGGATGGCCCTCACAGTCAGACCGATTCCCGCTTTTATGGACGGCTTAGGCGCCGGTCTCGGCTACGCATGGGTACTCTTCATCGTGGGCGCAATCCGCGAATTGACTGGCTTCGGACAACTCTTCGGCCTACAAGTCATTCCTCTCTCATGGTACGCCACCGCCGACTCTCCCGATGGCTTCGAAAATTTCGCGTTAATGATCAGCCCCCCCGCCGCCTTTTTCATCATCGGCTGCATGATATGGGTATATAATATCTTAAACAAAAAGAAAGGATCATAACCCATGTGGATGGCAAACTATCTCCCCATTAATCTGTTGGGTCTTTTTCTACAGTCGACAGTGATCGAAAATTTTCTGTTAGCAAACTTTCTTGGAATGTGCACCTACCTTGCCTGCTCGACACGCCTTAAAACAGCCAATGGCCTAGGCGTCGCAGTGGTATTCGTATTGACCTGCTCCGGAATCCTAAACTGGTTCGTTCACCAATTCGTCACAAAACCCGGAGGACTCGACTGGCTTAGCGTCATCGGCATCGACGCCAAAAATATCGACCTCAACTTTCTCGAATTTCTTCTTTTCATCTCAATCATTGCCGCCTTTACGCAGATGACAGAGATCGTCATCGAAAAGATGGCTCCCTCTCTATATAATACGTTAGGAATCTACCTTCCTCTCATCGCCGTGAATTGCGCAATCCTCGGCGCCTGTCTCTTCGCCGTGACGCGCGACTACCCTTTTATCCCTAACCTCGTATATGTCTTCGGATCAGGAATGGGATGGTGGCTCGCCATCGCACTGATCGCCGCGATCAGAGAAAAACTCGCTGTCTCCGATGTCGTCCCCGCACTGCGTGGGATGGGCATCACCTTCATCATGACAGGATTGATGTCGATGGCATTTCAAGGATTCACCGGAATAAAGTTGGCGAATCCTTCCGGAGAAATATCGACAAACATCGTCATGAAGATGCCAGAAACAAAAGACACCTCCCAAACCACCGACCCTCAGAATTAACCAGCTCCTCACCAATTTTTGGAGTGCGGCGGATTGATGTATACACAAGTGAATTCAAAAATTGGCTTTTTGATTTCAGTTGTGTATAGCGTAGAAAAGAAGTTTTTGTAAGATCGCGTCAAGCCGCAGCACTCCAGAGATCCTAACAATTTGTGTTCTACCCCTTAGGGTCAAGGACCTGCAACGCTTGCTTGGCAAGGCGTTTTTGATTGGGTCCATAAGTGACAGAAAGCGGATTCGCATACTGCTGATGGGAATGGTGTTCTTCTATGACCCGTAGCGGATTTTGTATCAGCAACACGGAATTATTATAATTTCTCGAATAAATTTCTTTTAATATTTCAGACCGCTGCTGCAACAAGGACTGTAACTCTAAATCATCATCTTTTAATATCGCTTGCAAATGCTCAATCGCTAACTCTTGACTGAACTCTATCTCTTCAATCTCTTCAAGATGACAAATCAGTGTCAAAGCTTCCTGTCCGACTCTTTCAAAAGATTCGATCAATCCCAAGCGATCTTCCATCACGCGTTCGACGAAATGAAGATCGCTGGAAAGGATCGCCTCATTTTCTTCATGGAGGCTGGTGAGCATATGCCGCATTAAAATAATTTCTTCACGCAAAATTTTTTCTAAAGCAGAAATTAACTCAACGCGTTGCTCAGTATCGACCATCTTCCTCTCCATTTAAAATATTTTTTATCGTAGCATTTCGACGATTTGAAGCGCATTACCATCTTTATCTAGAATTGATTGCATCTTTACTTCACCAGGAACCTCACATACATCACCAATCAATTGCGCTCCTTTTTCACTTAACTCTTTCATCGCAGCGTCTAGATTTTCGACGGTAATTGTTACCACCGCATTGGTTCCTGCTTTCATATGAAACTCTGCATTTTCTTGCGCTAGGCCTAATCGGCATCCGTCCGGACCAGAAAGCTCTGCCCATCCAAATTCTTCACTTAATTCGTGAAGAGTCAGTCCGACAACTTCTGTATAAAATTTAACGGCTGCGTCCATGTCCGCAACAACGATCCAACTTAAAAAAATTCCTTTCACATCCATCTTTTTACCTTTTAAGCGTTAATATATTCAAACAATGATGCCGATTTTCGCCATTGTTCTCAAATGAAAGATAAGATACCATAGTTGAAAAAACTTAACTTAGAAAAAGAAACCATGCATACACAAGACATCCGCCGCCACTTCCTAAAGTACTTTAAAGACCACGGACACAGCATCATCGCCTCCTCCGCTGTTGTTCCTCATGACGATCCTACATTGCTTTTTACTAATGCAGGAATGAACCAGTTCAAAGATGTTTTTTTAGGAGAAAGCCATCGCGACTATAAGCGTGCAACCACAAGCCAAAAATGCGTGCGCGTCGGCGGAAAACACAACGACCTCGAAAATGTCGGCCACACAAAACGTCACCTCACCTTCTTTGAAATGCTTGGAAACTTCTCTTTCGGCGACTATTTTAAAAAAGAAGCCATCCAATTTGCATGGGATGTCTCGACAAAGGTGTTTGGATTAGACCCTGCGCGCATCTATCCGACGGTCTTCCGCGAAGATGACGAAGCCTTCCTTCTCTGGCAAGCGCACGTTCCAGCAGACCGCATCTACCGCTTCGACGAAAAAGACAATTTCTGGTCCATGGGTGACACAGGCCCTTGCGGACCGTGTTCCGAACTCCTTTACGATCGCGGACCTGAATACGGCACTGCAACGAATCCACACGAAGACAAAACAGGCGAGCGTTTTCTTGAATTTTGGAACCTTGTCTTCATGCAATACAATCGCCAAGAAAATGGAGAACTTCTTCCTCTCCCTAAGCCCAGTGTCGACACAGGTGCGGGTCTAGAGCGTGTTGTCGCGTTAAAAATGGGCGTGGAAAGTGTGTATGAGACAGATATCTTACGTGGTCTCATCGCTCAAATCGAAAACATCTCCGGCGTAAAATATGAGGCAGACGATGCACGCGCACCTGCCTTTCGTGTCATTGCCGACCACTTGCGCTGCCTCGCTTTCGCCATTGCCGATGGCGTGCAGCCGAGCAATGTCGATCGTGGATATGTCCTACGAAAGGTATTGCGCCGCGCCGTGCGCTATGGAAGATCCCTCGGCTTCGACAAACCTTTTCTCGCGTCCATTTTCCCTCAGCTTCAAGCTGCCATGGGAGATGACTATAAAGAACTCATTAAAGCCCAAGACCGCATCTGTGAAATCCTCACGTTAGAAGAAGAAGCCTTCTTGCGCACGCTACGACGCGGTGGAAACATCCTCAACCAAATCATCGACCACGCGAAATCCCACGGTCAGCGCATCAGCGGCGACGAAGCTTTCAAACTCAAAGACACATACGGACTGCCTATCGACGAAATTTTATTGTTAGCAAAAGATGCCGGACTTACTGTCGACGAAGAACGTTATGCACAGCTAGAACAAGACGCACGCGACCGTTCCCGCCAAGCCCATAAAACAACAAAGCAGATGGCCGGAGAAAACCTCTTCCAAGAATGGCAAAAAGTAAATGGAAAAACCTCTTTCGTCGGCTACGACGCCACGACAGGAAAAGGATCGATCAAAGCCCTCGTCGTTAACGGCAACTTTGTCGATGAAATCCATGCAGGCGACGACGCAATGCTCATCCTCGATCACTCGCCTTTCTATGCAGAGATGGGAGGACAGGTCGGTGACACAGGTCACATGGAATCCGCTTCTGCCCACTTTGTTGTGAACGACACACAAGCGCCATTCAAAGGCATCATTGGACACATCGGAACGCTCTCCACAGGATCTCTTAAAATTGGCGATGCGATCGATGCGACGGTCAACGCCGAACGCCGTCAAAAAATTGCCAACAACCACACAGCAACACACCTTCTTCATTGGGCACTTCATCAAGTGTTGGGAGAACATGTCAAACAAGCAGGCTCCGTGGTGGATCCACAACGTCTACGTTTTGACTTCAACCACCACAAAGCTCTCTCGTCAGAAGAAATTCGCCAAATTGAAGATTTAGTAAACAAAAAAATCAGAGAAAACCGCGCCATCCAATGGTACGAACTTCCTTACGAAGAGGTCCAAACGCGCGAAGATATCAAACAATTTTTTGGTGACAAATACGATGCAAAAGTGCGTGTCATCGATATCGACTACTCGAAAGAATTGTGCGGAGGAACCCACACGAACGCCGTTGGTACGATCGGCTACTTCCGCATCAGCAAAGAAAGTAGCATCGCTGCCGGTGTCAGAAGGATCGAAGCAGTCACCGGAGCGGACGCAGACGCCCTCGCACGCGAAGGGGAATCCCACCTCAACACGATCAGTACGCTGTTAAAAACTCCCTCTCCAAAAGCGCACGAGCGCGTGGAAAAGCTATTGGAAGAAAATAAACTGCTCTTAAATGAATTGAAAGAAGCAAAACGTGCAGGTCTAAACGGCACGGTATCCGAACTTCTCGCAAAAGCAGAATCTGCAAACGGGATCCGTTTCCTCGTCGAAGAAGTCTCTGCCTCTCCGGAAGAACTACGCGATCTCTCTGAGAGCATCCTCGCACAAATGCCTTCTGGCATCCTGGTTCTCGCGGCAAAAGCCGCGGAAGATCGTTGTCAAATACTCGCTCGCGTCTCCGACGACATCGTCAACAAAGGCATCAAAGCCTCCGACCTCATCAAAGCCATCGCTCCGATCATCGACGGCAGCGGCGGCGGAAAACCCAATATGGCGCAGGCGGGAGGAAAGGTCCCACAAAAAATTGGGGAAGCGTTATCAACCATCCGTGGGCTCATCACAAATAGACCGTCATGACAACGACAAGACCTGCATTTATCGAGACGATGAAAGATGGAGAACGGCTGCGCCTTTTCCATCACGCCCTTCAACAAGGCGACTCTCTTCTTATCGAAGAGCTATGGAACGCCCCCAAAGCATTTCTTGCTTCCATCGCACAAGAAGCAACAGGTAAACATGTCTTAATTTTGACCGGAGCCAACGCCGAAGAGCAACGGCTCTACAACGACTTCTCTCTTTTCACCCAACGGCCTGTTGTCGACTTCCCTGCATGGGAATCGCTTCCCAACGAAGCGGTCGCACCAAGTCCGGATATCGTGGGCGAACGCTATCAAGTCCTCGCAGACATCCTGAAAAAAAACGAACCACATATCATCACCACAAGTGTCCAAGCCTGTCTGCAACGGCTGATCACGCCAAAAGAATTTTCTAATCTCTACCTCAACCTGACAATTGGTGACTCCTGGCCTTTCGCACTGCTAATCGAACAACTTAATGAGATGGGATACTCCCGGCGTCCAGTGGCTGCAGACAAAGGCGAGTTTGCTGTCCGCGGCGGCATCATCGACATCTTCCCAGTCTCCTCCCCCGACCCTTTCCGTATCGAATTCTTCGGCGACGACATTGAATCGATCCGTATCTACGATCCAATCGGCCAAAAATCGGTCAACACCGCAAAAAAGGTCCAGATCACTCCCGCACAAGAGATGGAGCTGATTGGAAAAGCCCCGCAGCTGAGCACACTGCTCGACTACCTTGGACCCAACACATTGGTCATCTTTGACGATCTTCTTGCCCTCGAAGATCGCTATACGCAACTTCTCAGCATCTGCGGTCAATCCACGACAACCTTCGCCAGCATCGACGCTCTGATGGAGCAGCTGGCGCCTCTCCAAAAAATATTTTTCAGTCAAAGTCCAATCGACGAGCTCTCAGAGATTCGTCTGCTCGATAAAATGGCGGGAGGCTACTACGCCGAGAATGCTCCGATCCATAAAATTGGATTCGAAATCTTCAATCGTAAATTCGATGCAGGCCGCTGGCACCATCCTTTCATTCCGATCCGTAACTATCTCTTTCCGGAGTACGAAGAAGGCAAAGAAGTATCCGGCGAAGAGGTATTTTTAGGATTAGGTCGTCTTGCCGCACAAAACTGTACCCTCCACCTTCTCTACAACAATGAATCCGAAGAAGTGGGAATGCAACGCCGTCTGCTCGAGGCTTCGATCACACTGCCCGCAGAATCGACGACACACATCGGATACCTCTCCTCCGGCTTCGCCACGCATGACTCGAATCAAGTCCTTCTCCCAACAGCAGAAATCACGCGCCGCTACAAAATACGGCGTCAAAAGCTGCGCAGCACCTACCACACGACTCCGACAGAAGTGTACGACCTCACACCGGGCGACATGATCGTCCACCTCAACAACGGCATCGGACGTTATCTCGGACAAGAGAAACGTCCGGACCATAACGGCATCGTCAACGAATACCTCCTGCTCGAATATGCCGACAATGCCCGTCTTTATGTTCCGATCAGCCAAAGTCATCTCATCAGCCGGTACATCGGCTCCAAAGAAGACCTTCCCAGAATGCATGCGTTGGGAAGCAAAATTTGGAAAAAAACGTGGGACAAAACCGAACAAGCAATCATCGGGTACGCAAAAGACCTATTAGAACTCTACGCAAAAAGAGAAATCCATGGCGGCTTCCGCTACCCGACCGACAGCGCGGACATCCTCGCCTTTGAAGACGAGTTCCCCTTCACAGAAACAGAAGACCAACTCCAAGCCGTTGCCGCAATAAAACAAGACATGGTCTCAGAAAAACCGATGGAACGTCTCATCTGCGGCGACGTCGGCTACGGAAAAACAGAAGTGGCCATGCGCGCTGCCTTCAAAGCTGTCATCGATGGAGGCAAACAGGTCGCTGTCTTGGTTCCGACAACAGTCCTTGCCATGCAACACTACGAAAATTTCGTGGAACGTATGCGCAACTTTCCCCTCACTGTCGGCGTCGTCTCCCGCTTTAACTCCGCCAAACAAACGCGCGACACGATCGAAGGCGTAGCTAAAGGTTCTGTCGACATCCTAGTCGGAACGCACCGTCTCATCAGCGACGACATCAAATTCAAAGACCTGGGACTGATTATCATCGACGAAGAACACCGTTTCGGCGTCCGCGCAAAAGAACATTTAAAACGCATCCGCACAGGCGTCGACTGTCTCACTCTCTCCGCCACACCAATTCCCCGCACTCTCTACATGTCCCTCATCGGCGCCCGCGACATGTCTCTGATCAACACGCCACCCCAAGACCGTCTGCCCATAAAAACAGCGATCATCGAACCCAACGATGTCATCATCCGCAACGCTCTCCTAAGAGAACTGTCGCGCAGCGGCCAAGCCTACTTCATCCACAACCGCGTCGAAACACTTCCCGAACGCGCTGCACACCTCAAAATGCTTCTTCCGCAAGCGCGCATCGCCATCGTCCACGGGCAGATGCACGCCGATGAAATCGACAGCACCTTCCACGCATTCAAAAGCGGTCAAGTCGATATCCTCTGCGCCACAACAATCGTCGAAAGCGGTATCGACATCCCCAACGCAAACACAATCCTCATCGACCGCGCCGACCACTTCGGCCTCGCCGACCTCTATCAACTGCGCGGAAGGGTCGGACGATGGAACCGTCGCGCCTACGCCTACTTTTTAGTACGCCGACTCCACCTCCTTCCCGACCTCTCACGCAAACGTCTCGACGCCTTAGCAGAATCCTCTGGCTACGGAGGGGGAATGAAACTCGCCATGCGCGATCTAGAAATTCGCGGCGCAGGAGACATCCTAGGAACAGAACAATCCGGCCACGTCGCTGCCGTGGGCTTCCACTTCTACTGCCGCATGCTCAAACGCACAATCAAAGCTCTCCAAGGAGAAATGCCAGCTTCTCTCATCGAAACAAAGATGGATTTCCCTTACGATGCCCGCATTCCAGAATCCTATATCGACGAATGGAATCTACGCAGAGAAATTTATCACCGCTTCGGCGACGCTATCACATGGGAAGAGGTGGAGACTATTTGGGAAGAAATCAGAGACCGCTTCGGCCCCCCGCCACAAGAGACAATATGGCTCTACCACCTCCACCGCATCCGCATCTTCGCCGCAAAATACGGATTCACCCTGGTCAAGATTGATAAGGTAAGCGTCACCGCAGAAAGAAAAGCTCCAGGCAACGACCCCAAAGCAAAGCCGCTCTCAAAGAAAGCGATGCTAAAAAAGATCAATACAACGCCAGCAGAATTGGAACGCGTGGTCATCGAAGCTCTGGTTTCGTTAGGCTAAGGACGCTAAAATAAACGTTTTAGCGCTTATTTTGGTGGGGATTATGACGGGAGTCTTTGTAGTGAGGATCGCGGCCTGTGAAGGCGCGGGAAGCGAAAGCTTCTTGAACCTTAAGGGGTTGCGTTGAGGCAATCAAAATATGGACACCTAAACCCTTCTGTTCCATAGAAAATTTGAGGTGATCTTGGTTAAGGGGATTAACCACTACTTGTTGCGCCTGAGAAGAAAGGTTGTAAAAAGCGAGAGTGAATTCCCCTTTTGCCGAGGCATGCTCCGTTAAAACAAGAGTAGCTCCTTCAAAAAGAGGCAAATTCTTCAGCTCTACGGTCCATTCTGTTTTGTCCGCCTGTTTCATTTCTTGAATGTGTTCAACGAGGCCGCGGTACAATTCATCCATCGCCCCTGTGCCTTTCACATCAGTCATCACTTCCGCTTCAAGGTGGTTTTGAGTCATCAAAACAGGGGCATGGGCAAATCCGCAGGAAAAAGATCCTTCTTTAGAAATGGCCGACTGTTTTTCTTTCTTTGGAAGTGGCAGAGAGAAATCAATTCCATCGTCTTCTTTTTCTTCTCCGACTAAAGCAAGGGTATCAGCCTCATTTTGTAAGTCAATTCCATACTTTTGACCAAACAAATGAAAGGGAGATTTTTGTGCTTCTTTTTTTGAGGAGTCTTTTTTGGAATGATGGTCGCGGGTATGTTCTTGTCGAGACACAGTGTCATTCCATCCGGCCGCTGCTTTTTCTTGTGCAGTTTTTGATGGAGAAGAGGGACGAGCAGTGGATGCTGTGCGGGCATTTCCGACATATTTGCTGGTGAAGTTCACTTTTTCCATCTGTTTCTCCGGATAAGATGGATTTAGTATAGACTAAAAGTAAATATAATCAAATTTTAAAATTTTAATTACATATACACAAGTGAATTCAAAAATTAGCTTTTTGATTTCACTTGTGTGTAAATTTAGACACTATCTTCTTTTTCGAAACGGCGACGATGGCCGCGATAAATCCCTTTTGCTTGCTTATGAAGGGCTTCATCGAGATGCTGCATGACGCGTACGCCGCGCTCGACGTGATCAGCCATGTAGCGCGTATAGACAACGGCAGAGCTCTCTTTCGTTTTTATTCCATCCTTATCAAGAGGGAGATCTGAAATGAGCAAGAGGGCGCCTAAAGGCAATTTATGGTAGTAGCCTGCCATAAAAAGTGTGGCACATTCCATTTCTATTGCTTGGGGGCGCGTCGATTTTAGGCGGTTGATGAATTCTTCGTTGAATTCCCAAAAGCGTTTGTTTGTGGTGTGGGTGATGCCGATGTGGTAGCGAAGCTTGTCTTCTTCCATGACATTCGTCACCATTTTTTGAACTAAAAAGTTGGCAAGAGCAGGAACCTCTGGATCAAAATAAAAGTCGGATGTTCCTTCTGCGCGGATCGATGCCACAGGAACAAAATAATCTCCAACATGATATTGGCGGCGGAGTCCACCGCACATTCCAAGCATTAGTGCGGCGCGGATCGGAGCAAATGCGCATAAGTCTACAACTAATGCTGCTGCGGGGGATCCGATTTTAAAGTCGAGGATAGTGATGCCCTCTTTTTGAGAGTGGGCAACTTTGAAGGCACTGCCTTCGACAACAGGGATTCCTCTCGTTTCAGCAAAATAGGTCACATATTTTGGAAAATTTGTGAGGAGGACGTAAGGTTGGAAATCTTGAACAAGAGAGCCCGAATAGCGCTCTAGAGTATCTCTTGCAATTTTTTCTTCTCGTTCGTCTGGTAGTTTGTGTATGAAGTCGACCATATGCTAGTGCCCCCATTCCATTTCTGGCGTTTCTGGTGTTCCGAAGAAGGGACCGATTGTTTTGTGTGCATGTTTACGTAATTCAAAGTGTTTTCCACAGCGTACACAATCAACATATTTATAGTACTCGCCAAGGCGATAGGTATAATCTTGACGACTTTCGATGATGTAGTCGCACGCGGGGCAGCAATGGTATTGAATGGTGAGATCCCATGTATGGTTTCCTTTTTGTCCCATTACGACTCCTTTTTGCTGCTAAATAATGCTACCAGCATTGTGTATAGAAGACCACGGTTTTGCTTGCGACGCGGCTCATGGAATGTTTCTCCCCATCCATTGACTTCATTCATCTCGCACCCAACAATTCCTTTAAGAGGAACGACGCGCTCTTTTCTTAAAGGGCTGTCGACAGGGTAGTCTTTATATTCTTTAGGCCACATAGATTTTCCTTGTGTATGATCCATAGGAAAAACGAAATGCTCTTTATTTGAAAGAAAAACTATACGCTTAAGGGAAATCCTTCCCTTGTGACAATTCCTTTAATTCTGGACAATTTCTTTAAACTTAGTATAAGATATTACTATTGTCTTCTAAAACAAAGGAATCTTTATCATGGCACAAATTAGCACAAGTGAGTTTCGTCCAGGCGTGAAACTGGAGATTGAAAACCAGCCCTATCTTATTGTTACCAATGAATTCGTCAAACCAGGAAAAGGCCAAGCCTTCAACCGCGTTCGTCTAAAAAATCTTCTCAATGCGCGCGTCATCGAACGCACATACAAATCGGGTGATAAAGCAGAAGTTGCCGATATCGTCGAAACAAAAATGCGCATGCTCTACAAAGAAACTGATGGCATCGTTTTTATGTGCGACGAAAGCTTCGAACAGACAACAATTCCAACAGACGCTGTTGGCGACACCATCCAATGGCTAAAAGAAGATTTTCTTTACGATGTGCTCATCTATAAAGGTGAAGCAGTTGCTGTCGAGCCTCCAACTTTCATGGACCTCTTGATCACTGAATGCGATCCAGGTGTGCGTGGCGATACTGCTTCCGGCCGCGTACTAAAGCCCGCGATCGTCGAAACAGGCGCAAAGATCCAAGTGCCAATTTTCGTTGATAATGGCGAAAAAATTCGCGTCGACACCCGTACAGGCGAATATGTTTCCCGCATCTAAACTTGCAATACTCAAAGACCGCGCGACGATGCTGACATTGGCGCGCGCCTTTTTCTCTGCACGACAGGTGCAGGAAGTGGATGTTCCACTGGTGAGTGCCTTTGCCTCTGTTGATGCGCATATTGATCTCATTCCTGCAGACGAGGGTCGCTACCTCCACTCGTCCCCCGAATACGGCATGAAGCGCTTACTTGCAGAAGGCTGCGGCGACATCTATCAACTCGCCCACGTCTTTCGTCGCGGTGAAGTCAGCAGAAAGCACAATCCCGAATTCATGATGGCAGAATGGTACCGCTTGAACATGCCTTTCGAAGCACTAATCGAAGAAACGCTCGACTTCACACGCCTATTCCTCGGAGATATTCCGCATCGTATCCTGAGTTTTAAAGAGGCATTCGCTCACTACCTCTCTTTAGATGTTGCCGCTGCAAGCAATCAAGATCTTCTTGATGCCTTACAACAACATGGAATCGAAGCCTACGAAGGAATCGAAGAAGAAGGAAGAGATGCTTTACTCAACCTGCTTCTTGGAACGTTGATCGAGCCAAAGCTCGGCGAAGGCGAACTGCTTGCACTCGCCTATTATCCTGCAACACAGGCAGCATTGGCACGCAAGACAACAGTCGATGGCTTCGCTGTCGCCGAACGCTTTGAGGTCTACTACAAAGGACTCGAACTCGCAAACGGCTACCATGAATTGGCCGATGTCAAAGAGCAGCGCGCACGTCTCGAAGAAGCCAATGCGCATCGCATACAATTAGGGAAAGGGACTCTTCCTATCGATGAACACTTTCTCGCTGCACTGGAGAAGGGTATTCCGGACTGCTGCGGCGTCGCCGTCGGCTTTGATCGTTTGATGATGCTGCGTCACAATAAAGAGATCGGCGACGTCATCCCCTTCGCCTGGGACATTGCATAGTCATTGTATAGTCTCGGAGGAAGCTCTGTGGTCGATACTGCATTCTTTTCGGCATAGGCGAAGCCGGTCATCAAAAAGAGAAATCCCATCGGTTTATAAGCAAGATACACATCAAAAAAGACCATATTCACGATAGCAACGATGACACACCACTTCATCATCCGCGACAGCTTATATATTTTATAAAAGAGAAACCAAAAAAGGGCACTGCCCACTATTCCATATTCGACCAAAATCCGCAGCAGACCTCCATCCAATCCCGCCATCGCAAAGCCTGGTCCTACTCCCTGTAGATAAGTGAACGGATGTAAATAAAATATTTTAAATGCATAACACCATTTGTGAATACGCATCCACCAGCTGGCATCATTTTTTCCCTGATTGACCGCTTCATGTCCGATCGGAACCTGATTGATATCAATTGCGTCCCACACCTTACCAATTAATTCGAGGTTACTCACAGAGAGCAATCCCTCACTGCGCGCAGCTAATCCACTGCTATAAACTCCATAAGCAATGACTCCTGTTGCCGACACAGAAAAAAGCAAAAGCAAAATGAGTTTCGCAAATGAAGGCGAACTGAATTCTTCTTTTATTTTTGGAAGAATGGATAGCACCAGTGCTGCAAGGGCGATGCGCGATCCATTCATCACAATAAATGCCCCAAACAACAAAAATAATAGGTATGGATAGTACCTGCAAAGGATCCATTGCAGCTGGCGCGGAAGCAGCACGAGCCAACGCGGTCGCCAAGGATGATCCGTATAGATAAGAAAACAAAAAAGCATGTTCAGAAGCAATCCCATCTCCGAAGGAAAAGAGGAAATACCTGGAGGACGAAACGAAGCAGTAGGGAAGTACCCTTCGACAGAAAACTCTCCTATCAGTCCCGCTTTTTGCATCACCATCAATCCGAGGTTCATCACCAAAAACACCGTTAAGATGCTTCTTAAATCAAAAAATCGAAATGCGAGGAGTCCAACATAAAAAAACGCAAAGTACTCCAAAATCCTAACAGCATAAAATATTTTGGCATCGACCTGCAACAACCCTAAATCGACAAAGAGGCGATTCAAAGAAAACGAAATAAGTGAAAAAGCAACAAGGGCAAAAACAACACGTTCAATATCGTAAAATTTTTTATTTAACGAAAAATGTGCCCACATCAACATCAAAGAAAACATAAGGATAAGAATGTCATCGATTCGTATCCCCGCCGTCTCTCGTCCACCAAAACTAATCAAATTAATCTTGGGAAGAAAAAGCAAAATAATGCAAATCAATGATAAAAAATAAGAAGTTTTTGCATCCAAATAACGCATACTTTCACTTATTAAAGAGTGCGACCGACGCATATTTAAGAGAAGAATAAACTGTTCCAAAAACAAAACGTGCGCGAAGATGGATCCACAGCTCGTTACGCGCGGAAACTAAGCGCAAGCGGCGTGGCATCTGACGGCGGTCCGGATTCCACCCACGACAATGATAGGCTGTTAGCTTGGGATTGTATACCAAACGCCAACCTTTTGCTCTTAAACGCACGGATAGATCAATGTCCTCTTTGTACATAAAAAAGCGATTATCGAAAAATTCTCGGTCGCGGAGAAGGATGGTATCCAATGCTTTTTTACGGCAAAACATCAACGCCCCACAGATGGCAGGAACGTCTTGCATGGTTTCATAAGTGTTTTCTTCGCAGCACTCGCCTTGACCGCGATCATACCATCGCCCATACCACTGTTGGAAAATTCCCGTGGTGTCATAAAAACCAGACGGACAATCGTTATTGAGATCATATCCATAAACTTTACCTGTGACAACTGCGCAGGAGGCATTTTTTGGACACTCCATGAATGCTAGTGCCTCCTCGATAAAGCGCTCTGTCAAAAAGGCATCCGGATTCACAAGGAAGACATAATCCGTCTCAGGTGCAATGTGCTTAAACCCTTCGTTATTGCCACGACAAAAGCCAACGCCATTACCGGCAAAAATGATTTGAGTATTGTCATCTTGTTCATAACGGCTCAAATAACTACGATCCAACGAACCGGTATCGACAAGGAGAATTTGATCCGCCGGAACACTTTGCACATACAAACATTCCATCGCTTTATGAATCACACGCTCGCTATTATGCGTGACAATGATGACGGAACATCTGGCTTTTTTTGTCATAACTTTTCCCTTTCTATCGAGTGCGGCGATAAAATCCCAACTTGATCGCGTCGAGCCGCGATCACTAAAAGCGGCGTCAAGCCGCCGCACTCCATACACTGTTAGGCTTTATTTTTTATAGTGTTTCTATTTTAGGTGCAGGTGATTTCCTTCGCTACATTTAATAAATGGTCGGCCAAAACTTTTCGATCATACCGATTAATAAATGCTCTGTTAGCAATGCAAGACGGAACTTCCTCATTAAGTGCCTTTACTACAAGTGCTTTTATTTCTTTCACGCTATTCAACACGAAACCAGCGCTGGCATCCAAAATCAACTGCTGCGACGCTTCTATTCCTCCGCCCCCCACAGCAATAATAGGCGTGCCTGAAAACAGGTACTCGAAAATTTTTCCAGACAACACGCCATCCACACTTTTATCGTTCCATGGAAGAAATAACAATAAATCGGCATCCCGCTGCATCCGCAGCGCATCTTCTCGCGACACAAATCCTACAATCTTCACCCATTTTTCGACACAATGCTCCGCAATCAATTTCTCAAGGTTCGCGTGATGCAATCCAACAAACAACACCTCCAATCGCTCAAGTAACGGAACATTTTTTGGATCCCGTGCTAATTCCGCAATCGCCTGAAACAAAGGAGTCGGATCCCTCTTCCCCAAATAAATCGATCCAGTATGCACAATACGCACCTTTCGATCGTCAGGAAAATATGTTTCCAAAGGCAGCACTGCAAGGTCGTCGGTATCAAATCCATTTTCCACCGGCTCCACCTTCCTCACCCCATAACGCGACGCCAACGACTCCGCAAACGGAACACTCACCGTCGTAATCAAATCCGCCCGCCGCATCAAATAAGGCTCCAACTTGCGCTCAATGTAATTAAAAGGAAAAATCCCAGGATAAATATAGTTATCACTCCATGTATCGCGATAATCAGCAATCCACCGCTTTGCCTGCCCTCTTTTTTTCAGCTGATGCGCGACAAGATGGACAGCATACGGTCCGGCGGTGCTCACAACCAAATCCCACTCTCCTTTCTCCTTCACCGCTCTCAATGCAGGAGAAATCCATAAATCAGTAAAGTCTGGCATCCGACACGCATTGAATACACCCTTGGTATGCCGAAGAGTCTGGAATAAATGTAAAATATTTTTTTTAATCAAGGAGGTGATTGATCGAGTAGAAGAGGAAGTAGTCTCCGCTTTTTCCTCGCGTCGATACCCCCCTTTCAGCTTTTGGACCCAGGAAGGCGCAGCAATAGAAATGATCTCAAATCCTTCCAACGGAAGCTGCAACGCCACTCCAGGATCTTGCTGAGAATCCATGGTGAGCACGGTCACCTGATGTCCCTGCTCAACCCAACGCTTAGCCCAGGAATACGGTCGTAAAGAAGCAATGGAATTTAAAGGGGGAAAGAATGTAGAAATAATGAGTATACGCACTGTTTTCCTCCGAAGTAAGAGGCATGACCATACCAAATCGCTAAGAAAATCTCCAGCACGAGTTCATGCATTAATGAAATGATGTTTAAAAATATAATTATATATTTTTAACCAATTTTTTTTGTAAAAAGTATAAAATCAATCTAACATAACTTATATGAAATTGACTTCAACCAAATAAAATCATATAATTGATACAACTAATAAAAAAAGGAATGATATGAATACAATAAAAAGCATTATAGAGACTAATCAATTCTATAATTATCCTGATCTTATAAATTTGATCGATGACACTAAACAAAACCCTGAAAATAATGTGACCCTAAACGAAGACGTCATCAATACTCTTTGCACAAAAAAGCTTCTGGACCATAAATGGTCGCGCGCCTGCAACTGGATTGACGTCCAAATTAAAACGATATTGCACCGCATCTGGCTCCTTTGCTCCAAAAATTACCACGAAAAATTTAATGCAGCAGCCACAAAAATTATCAATGCAGAGCTAACGTTTAGAACCGCAGAAGAAATTCGTCTTCGTACAGAAAAAATTGCTGCATTGACAGCATCCTTAACAGCTGATCGAAGAGAACTTGATGAGTCTGAGACTCAAAAAATGGCGATCGAAGCAAACATTTCAATATCAGAGGAAGAACTAAGACAACTTCCATCCAAAGAAAAACTTGAAGCGGAAAAAACAACATTAGAAAGTGAATGGGATCAACAAAAAGCCCCTCCTAAGGAAGAATCTGGTATCTTATCTGCTTTAGCCTCTGCTTTCGAAACTAAAAAAGTCGAGTTGGTTCAAGATCATATCCTGGTCCCGAAAATGCAAAAAAATGATAAACAAATACGAGAAGTGAAAAGATTAACCTCTCAAATAGCTTCTAATAAATTAATATTAACAACATTAGAAGGTGAAATTAAAACGCTCCAAGAAAAAATAGCAGTAGATCAAGCAACACTGACTGAACTAACTGGAATAGCGACAGAAACAAAGGTGGATAAATTAAGAAGATTGATTTTGAATGGGACTAAAAGTCAAAAACTAGCTAATCTTTTTCTAGTACTTTTTAATAAATTTCCTGATCTAGAAGAGAACATTCGTAGCATTTATGAAAATGGAAACGAGATTACTATCAACTTAAATCATGAATGGCAAATATGGTCTCCTTCAGATAATACAAATATAAAAGGCGACGGCGTTATTATATTAATTAATAAAATCGTAAGATTAAAATTATCTAAAGATCAAGTTGAAGTGATGTGCAATGGAAACTCTCCTCACGGATTACAAACAAAAATTAGCCCGAACATCGGTCGGAATAAGACAGTCGATGTCAAAAAAATTGCATTCCAAAATGAAGTCGATATGATCGAGATGACTGCACATTTTATTTGGGAACGCAAAGAAACCAAACCCTACGCAGAATTTTATCGCATATGGGAAAAAAAATGCATTGTCGTTCCTGAAGCAGATCATCACATGTACCCTGTAGAAATATCGGAGGACAAACGTACCGAATGGAAGATATAAGATATACAAGTCTAAGCAGCTTAATATTTTGGGAGCAACATTGCCACGGGTTCATTCGCTTCGCTCACCACCCGTGGCTAACCGCTGTAGTCCCTTCG
>CAYIYO010000013.1:0-39936 GCA_964367715.1 uncultured bacterium | reverse complement strand
ATCTAAAAAGAAAATAGTCTTGACAATAGAGGGGAAATAAATAAAATTAAATTTTAGCCTCTGGTAGCGAAAAAATCCGCAGCATTGCATCATCAGCGCATCAGTGGTATGAACCCAATAAATTGGAGCTCCCGTGAAAATAGCAAGACTACTCTCTCTTTCGACTTTAACGCTTGTTCTCTTACATGCAACAGGATATGCCATTATCGACGACGGGATCGTAGGATCAGAAGATATCCAAGACATCGTAAGACAACCTGGGCCTTTTCGCCTTGAAATAGAAGCGGATGGTATAAGCAAAGCGAAAATCGATAAGAAGGGCTTCGAGGGGCAACACCTCACCTTTAATCAATTTAGTACCCGCTTTGGGATGGCCTTTTGCTACTTACCAGAACATAGAGAAGCCTATGCGTTTGCTCTGGGCTATGACCGCACCTACCTCAATTGGAAGGAAAACCCTTACTTCACCGAAAATCACTTCAACACCGCCTCGGCAAGCCTACGTCTCTACAGCAACCGCATGAGCGATTGGCTTTGGAGAGGACAGCTAACAGCGACAGTCGATACCCATTACATGGACTTCAATCATTACCTCACTTTTGACGCCGTGATGTGGGGCCGTTACGAATACAGCTGTGACGTCGGAATGCATATTGGTTTTATTGCAGAAACAGGGATGTTAATGGACCACGTCTACCCTATTTTTGGGTTTGACTGGCAATTCGCGGAAAAATGGAAATTAAATATTGTCTATCCAACAGATATTTCTCTTGGCTATACAATTAATAAAAATTGGAGCGCCGAATTGGGTATGCGCTTCTTCGATGTGCGCCACCGTGCAGGATGGGATGAACCGCTTCCGGGGGCTGTTTTCAGATATACAAATGCTGGGGTGGAACTGGGGATCAACTACAAGTACGATCCTTTCATCGAACTCAATGTGCATGCAGGCTCCACGGTAAAAGCGGGCCAGTTGAAGATTGCCAACAAACACAATCATAATACACAAACTTTTGACCTTGATGGATCGGCCTACGCGGGGGCAGAAGTGGTGATTAGTTTCTAGTTATACACAAGTCAAATCAAAATTTGATTTTCGAATCACGAGCGGTATAACAAGAAAAAAGCCCACAGAGAAGAGAGAGAGGGAGGGGGGCCCAATTCATCAATAACTCTTCCACTCCAGACATCCTCTCACCTCTCTTTCGTCGTTAGTCTATTTATTCAATTAATAAGTTAACGCAATGCATGTTTAATTTCGGGATCCCGGAAGATAAATCCTGACCGCTCTAATCGTACAGGTAAGACTCGCGTGCTGCTTAGCATCAAAGCATCCGCCATCTCTCCAAAAACTACACGCGCCACCCCCGCTGGTAAAGGAAAAATCGTAGGACGATGCAATGTTTTTCCTAGAGCGGTTGTAAATTCTTTATTGGTCACCGGATGAGGAGCCACAACATTATATACCCCCTGACAACTCGGCTCATTGATCACAAAAAGCACCGCCTGAACCAAATCTTCAAGAGCTACCCAGCTCATCCACTGCTTTCCTGATCCGATGACTCCGCCCAAACAGAGCTTAAAAGGAAGGGTCACTTGCTTGAGAAATCCGCCTTCTTTTCCTAATACAACGCCAAAGCGCATCTTAACGACGCGAATCCCTTGTGCTTCTGCCGGATCCAATGCCGCTTCCCACTGTTGACAAACATTAGCGAGAAATCCTTTTCCTGGCGCACTCTCTTCGGTTAAAATTTCTTCTCCGCGGTCGCCATAATAGCCGGTGGCGGAAGCGTTGATGATGACCTTTGGAGGCTTTTCTAATGTGGCTGCTGTTTCTGCGATTAGGCGTGTTCCTTTTACCCTGCTGTTTAAAATTTTTTCTTTATATTTTTCCGTCCATCGCCGTCCGGCAATATTTTCTCCGGCTAAATTGATCCAGACATCACTTCCTTCAAGAATTTTACGGTCTATCTCTCCGTGCTCCGGATCCCAATGAGATTTTCCTGCTTCCGGCTGGGAAGGCCCCCTCGTGAGAAGGTATAAGGTGTGTCCTTCTTTTTTCAAAGCGGACACCAAAGCTTTTCCAACAAACCCACTTGCTCCGGCGATAATAATTTTCATTTTTTCTCCTTTGAATCACGTTCGGTATAAATTAAAATTTAATATAGTTTTTTTTAGAGAATTGAACAAGGGTTGTGATGCATACACAAGTGAATTCAAAAACCGATTCTTGATTTCACTTGTGTATACTTGCATAATAGGTTTATCTGACGTATAATGTGCAGGCATCATTATCGAATTTTTAAGGAACAGCCATGGCAGATTTAGACAAGGAAACAATCCGTAAGCTAACCGAACTTTCTCGGATCGAATGCACAGAAGAAGAACAGGATATGCTTTTAAAAGATCTTCAAAGCATTCTAGGCTACTTTGATCAACTGCAAGAGATTGACACTAGCGACGTTCCTGCATGCAACAACGTATTGGCTGAAATGTCAAATGTCTTCCGTGAGGATGTTGTCGGCGCCGTTTTACCGCGCGACGTTTTTCTGTCCAATGCCCCTGCCCATACAGGTGGCCTCGTCCGCGTTCCTCCCGTCATCGCAAAAAACACAACATCATTTGAAGAGGAAGCCTAATCATGCATCGTCTTTCCGCTATTGAACTTCACAATAAATTTCTTGATGGCACTTATACCGCAGTAGAAATTGTTCGCCATTTTATCGCTCGTATTGCCTCCCATGACACCGACGTCGGATCGTTCCTCCAGGTCCTCGACGCACGCGCCCTCAAACAGGCAGAAGCACTCGACAAAAAACGCGCCGCTCGAGAGCCTTTAGGAAAACTCGCAGGTGTCCCTATCGCGATTAAAGATAACATTCACATCAAAGGCGAACTCACGACCTGCGCATCAAAATTCCTATCCAACTACCGTGCCCCTTTTGCCGCCACAGCTGTAGAGCTATTAGAAGCAGAAGATGCGATCCTCATTGGAAAAGTTAATCTCGACGAATTTGCCATGGGATCTTCAACAGAAAATTCTGCTGCAAAAGCAACAAACAATCCGTGGAACCTATCCTGCGTGCCTGGCGGATCCTCTGGTGGTTCAGCTGCTGCCGTCGCCGCCCGCCTCTGTCCAATCGCCCTTGGTACCGACACGGGCGGATCAATCCGTCAACCGGCTTCCTTCTGCGGAGTAACCGGATTCAAGCCGACCTATGGACGTGTTTCGCGCTATGGATTGGTGGCATTTGGATCTTCCCTCGATCAAATCGGACCCCTAACAACAACTGTTGCGGATGCTGCGTTAGTGATGGAAATCATTGGTCGTCACTGCGAAAAAGATTCAACAAGCATCGCGAATGCTCCGGAATCCTACCTCGACAAGATGCGCAGCGACGTAAAAGGAGTGAAGATCGGCGTGCCTTGGAAGCTGCTAGAACAGCTTGCAGAGGAACCCAAGCGTCTTTTTATGGAAGCGATCGAGACCTACAAACAGCTGGGGGCTACCATCGTTGAAATTGATCTCAGCATCATCAAACATTCTCTGCCGGTTTACTACATTTTAGCTACAGCAGAAGCATCGACAAACCTTGCACGCTTCGATGGAGTCCGCTACGGCGTCCGCTCCCCCCAAGCCAAGACTCTTAGAGAAGTCTATAACTTCTCCAAAGAAGAAGGCTTTGGAACAGAAGTGAAGCGTCGTATCCTTCTCGGAACCTATGTCTTATCTGCCGGCTATCAAGATGCTTACTACAGAAAAGCACAAAAAGTACGGACCTTAATCGTTCGCGGCTACCAAGAAGCTTTCAAAAAATGTGAAGTCCTTGCAATGCCAGTGACTCCGGCCGGTGCCTTTGCACGCGGAGCCATCAAGGACCCTGTGACAATGTATTTGGAAGACATCTATACGATCTCTATCAACCTCGCAGGAGTTCCTGCTGTGAGCATCCCTGCCGGATTCACAGCGGAGGGAAAACCGATCGGCCTTCAGCTCATCGGACCACAAAAAGGCGATGTCAATGTCCTCTCCATCGCACACGCATTTGAAAAAGCGACTTCCTATCATACAGAACTCCCAGAATTAGCTAAGTAAGGAAATATTAGATATGAAACAGCAATGGGAAACAGTCATCGGTTTAGAAATTCACTCCGAGCTCAATACTAAATCAAAACTCTTTAGCAGCGCTCCCAACCGCTTTGGAGACGAGCCCAACACAAATATCAGCGAAGTATGCACAGGCCAGCCTGGCGCGTTACCAGTACTAAACAAAGAAGCGGTGCGAAAAGCCGTTCAGCTAGGCTGCGCACTCAATGCCCACGTTGCTCACTTCAGCAAATTCGACCGCAAATCTTACTTTTATCCTGACAGTCCGCGCAACTTCCAAATCACACAATTCGACGAGCCGATCGTCATTGGTGGAACGGTCACCGCAGAAGTCAATGGAGAAGAAAAAACGTTCGCGGTCAATCGTGTCCACCTGGAAGACGATGCAGGAATGCTCAAACACTTCCCTAACTTCGCTGGCGTCGACTACAACCGTGCAGGCGTTCCTCTCGTTGAAATTGTTTCCGAAGCCTGCATGCACAGTCCTGAAGATGCCGTGGCCTATGCAATGGCAGTACGGGCAATCCTCGAATACCTCGACGTCTCCGACTGCAACATGGAAGAAGGCTCACTCCGCTTCGATGTCAACATCTCGGTCCGTCCTAAAGGCGACACCACTCTACGAAACAAAATTGAAATTAAAAATTTGAATTCCTTTTCTTACATGCAGATGGCGATTGAATCCGAAGTCAAACGCCAAATCAAAGCCTACGAAAGCGAACCCGAGAAACCACACGAAGAGATCATCACTCCCTCGACTTACCGCTGGGATCCCGAACGCAAAACAACGGTTCTCATGCGCCGCAAAGAGGCTGCAGACGACTATCGCTACTTTCCAGAACCGGATCTCGTTCCCATCATCCTCACAGAAGCATACATCGAAGAAATACGCGCACTGCTTCCAGAACTTCCCCTACAACGCGAACGTCGCTACATCAAAGAACTTGGCCTCGCCCCAGACAGCGCATTCGTCATCACAAGCGAAAAAAAGCTCTCCGACTACTTTGAAGAGGTCCTCAAAGAATGTAAAAATGCACGCAATGTGTGCAACTGGATGATTGTCGAATTCGCCGGTCGTCTCAAAGAATCTGGAAAAAACCTGATTGAAGTTGGCATCCCCCCCCTTCACCTCGCACACCTTGTTAACATGATCGACAACGGCACCATCAACGGAAAAATTGCAAAAGCTGTGGCTGATGCGATGCTTGCACATCCAGAGAAAGATCCTCAACAGATCGTCAAAGAAAATCCCGATTTTCAGCCGATGGACGACACCGCACTGATCGAAACATTTGTCAATAAAGTCCTCAGCGAAAATCAAGCCTCTGTCGTCGATTTTAAAGCAGGAAGGGACAAAGCCTTTGCCTATTTGGTCGGTCAAGTGATGAAATTATCCAAAGGAAAAGCCTCCCCACAGATCGTCAACCAACTCCTTAAGGATAAGATAAATATTGAATAAAAATAGAATTTGATCTATTCTAAGAGCTAATCAAGGGGGATTCTATGGAATTCAGTGAAATAAAAAATCAAGTATCTATTTTTTTCTGTGAAACAGACGCTAAACTAAATACTTTTATTTCTTCCGCGGAAAATAAGATCTCTGATTTTAATCGCACTCACCCACGCCTTTGCACAGCCGCCCTAGCTGTTTCAGGGATCGCCCTAGCAGCTTTCAAATTATTTCTTAAACCCTTTTCCTTCTCTCTCGGCCTCGTCGCCGGAACTGCTCTTGGCTACTTTCTTCCTCGACAGATGGAAAATATTGGGGAATCTTTAAAGGATTACTATAGCAACTCTTGCGGAACAGGAAAGGTCTGCCTCCTTGTTGCCACTGCTCTTTTCGCAGTATTAGATCCAGGCATCGCCACAGGAATCACCCTTGGCTCCATCGCCGGCGTCAAACTCAACCAGTATTTTCATACTGAAGCTATTTGGGCCATTCGAACGGATTAAAAAACCTCAGCTCCATCCTGCCAGATCCCTTTTTCTACCAACCAACACTCCCTCCCTTCCAAACCATCGGGCTCACGCTTGTGGCTACACGCTTTGCTCGCATTCGCGACCCTATGGATTGATGTAGGAGGTATCAGTCGATAAAAAGAAGGTTGAGCAGAGAAACAGATAATTTATGCTACAGAATGTAAATTAAAATTTATTATTTACTTTTCAGAAGGAGCTTGCGCGCAGCAATCGCTTGCTTTTTCAGATCATCATACTCTTCGGAATCCTCTGAATATTCAATTGCTAGATCCAATGCTTGTAGCGCACTTTCTCTGTCGTGAATAGAAAACAAACATTTCGCAAGATAGAAATAAGGAACAGGACTTTCCACTTTACAGACCGCTGCCATTTCGTAGGCATCAATTGCCGTTTCATACTCTTGACACATCTGAGAAGCCATTCCTAGCCCCACCCAATAGTCATGATTATACGGATTTAATGTAACGAGAAAAAGAAACGCATTCGCCGCATCGACGTAACGATGATAGGTGAATAACTTGTAAGCGGCTTCATAGTATTTAGCGAGTTTTCTGTCTGGAATTTCTAAAATTTCTTGAGCCGATTTTCCGTCTGCAAATTCTTTGCGTAGGGCATCCTTATTTTTAATTTTTTTCTTTACTTTTTCGGAAAGTTTTAGGTCGGGCAGTTCGTTATCCATGCCCATAGTTATTACATATTCGGGATAAAATCACAATATTTAGTAATCTTTTATTATTCGTTAATTTAAATACCTTTATCTGATATAATCATCTGTAAATCAATAAGTTTAAGAAAAGGAGTACCCTAATGGCCTCTACTATTAATGGAAAATCGCGTAGCAACGGTGTTAGTGCATCAGACTCAAGCACAGAGACACAAAGCAATGGTTGGACACAGACAAAAAGGATCGCAGCCATTGCCGGCATTGCGTTGGCAGGACTTGCCATCTGCTGGCTCAGCCCTAGCTTTTTTTGCCTTGGACTTGTTGTTGGCCTTGTTGCCAGCGCTCAAGTGCTCGACGCAGCAAAGCATATCGGAGCTGCCTTAGACACGCTCAAAACGTGGCAAAAAGTGATCATTTTTATCGCAGTCGTTGGAGTGGGAGCATTTTTCTTCCTTCCCCATTTGGTCGCTGTCGTCTCCTTCGGCTTCGCTGCTTATTGGGGTGCGCGCTTAATTCAGTTGGGAAAAGGCGATCAGCCAGAACCAACTTAATTTTTTGATTTTGGACTAAAGGCATCGAATGCTTCTTGAAGGTGAGAGCGGCTGATGTGCATATAGCGGTCGGTACTATTGATGCTGGCATGCCCCATCATCTCTTGGATAACGCGCAAGTCGGCGCCATTATCCAGTAAATGAGTGGCGAAGGAGTGACGAAGTGTGTGGGGCGAGACATTTTTTGTGATGCCTGCGCGTTTTGCGCGTTGCTTGACCATTTTCCATACTGCCATCCGATCGATCGGCCTTCCAGTTGTTGTTAAAAAAATTTCTTTCAAATTTTCACTATCAAATTGGCATCTGTAGTGGCCCAAAAAAAAGTCGATCGCTTCGATTGCTTTTTTGCCGATCGGAACTAACCGTTCTTTACTTCCTTTTCCCATGACACGAATGAACGTGTCATCGACATCATAAATTTTTAATCCGCATAGTTCCGAGACACGGAGTCCGCTCCCATACAAAACCTCTAATATGGCACGATCGCGTGCGCCAAGAAACGAATTTTGCTGAGGTTCCATCAATAATTTTTCTACTTCGTCGTTATCGAGGACTTCAGGAATAAGTTGCCATAGTTTTGGAGTCTCTAAATAAAGAGCGATGTTGGTGGTGACGAGTCCTTCTCGTTTAAGGAAGCGGAAGAGGACTTTGATTGTGATGAGGGCGCGACAGATCGTAGCGGACGCATAATTTTTTGCCCGCATTTCCCCTAGAAACTCAACAATATCTGCTTGATCAACTTGTTGAAAACTTTTAACGCGTTGACGATCGTGCAAAAATTGAACAAATACAAGAGAGTCGTGTCGATAGGCTTCGATGGTATTTTGGGCGAGACCTTTTTCCGAAGCTATGTACATACAAAAATCGTCAACATCCCGTTCCATCATTGACCTTTGGGGATGCGGAGAGCGGAAGCGAGAGCTTTTTGAATGTTTTCAATTTCGAGATGAGGGAGATCTAATTTAGGTACACACAGCATTTCCTCTGTTTCCGCCACTTCATATAAAAGAGCGTGGAGACCGTCTTTTAATGTGATTTCTTTTCGCAATGCAAGGTGCCGTTTGCGTGCGAGATAGAGGGCTAAAATAAAAGCTTGTTGACGATTTTCTCTCGTTTCATCTGTAATTTTTTCTTTTAATAGAGAGAGCGCTTTTTCGTCGCGCGAAAGGAATTCATCTTTTTTTTCTAAGACCGCAGGGACAGTTCCTTGCCATGAGGTCACCGTCTCTTCTGGAAGTGCCTTTTTGGTCACCTCTTCCCAGCATTTGAGACAGAAGTCGCGTCGGCAAAAGTCTTCTTCATCGACTTTAAGAAGGAGGGAATGGTATTTTTCTTTGGGCTGAAAAAGCTCTTTGCCTTGGTGGCATTCTGCTGCTCTTTTAGGAATCTCAAGATGGTAATAAGCGCGTGTGGTCGTCATGAACGCGATTGTACCTGATTCCCCTGCCATTCTTCAAATGATAATTCATCAAATACACCAATTTCTCCTCCAAAAGTGACGACTTCACCACCTGCAGCGGCAAATCCGTGGAGCATGCGGCGTCCTGCATTCGACACACTAGGACTGTGGACAATGAGTGCATCTAATCCATCCCACTCTGCAGTGAGAGACGATTCTGGAAGAATACGATAAGAAAAAGGAGAAAGAGCAGAAAATACTTCTAATAAATAGGCATCGACAGAAGAATTTAACGCTTCGGCAGAAGGAAAGCATACGCCAATACGGAAACGCCATTCGTCAAAGTTTCCAATCGGCAAAGGAGCATCGGGAAATGAAAGCAATAAACGCGCGCGACGCTCGGAGCAAAACATATGCGCCAGCAACACAGGATCTTTTAACTGTTTATCTTCGATCTCTACAAAGCAAATAAGAGCATCGGGCAAGGTATAGGCCAACGACTCAAGGAAATCGAGAGCGATGTGCGCTGCCTCCACAGGTGTCAAAGGGGTTTCCCAACGGATTTGTTGGACAAAATCGGCATCTCCTCGATAAAGACAGAGACCAATCGAATGCGAGGAAAATCGTTCCCAAACCGTTTTTAAAAAGTGATCGAGAGAAAGAATAAAAGAACGAAACTGCGTCTGGTTATTTAATGGAAGCTTTGGAGAAGAGAAAAGTCCAAGATCCAACTCCCACAACACTTTAAACCCTCTCTTAATCGCCTCGTCCGCCTGTAATAACGCTTCTTCCCAATTAAGTGACGCATCCATTCGTGCATCAAGAACAAGCCGTATATGATTATCAGCAGTAGGAACAAATACTTGACCTCGATAGTGGAGGCGACGATCTTCCCAAGTAAATGCAGCTATTTCCTCTTCGTCATCCGTTATCACATGCATCTTCATTGCGCGGTATCCCTATTTTTTTTGAACTGATGAAAATGAATCGTTTTTCCTTTTTCGCGCCACAAGGACTCGAAATAGGAAGATCCATAGCCTTCATAGTGCGTCACGAAAAAAGGAGCAGGGAAGCAGGACTCAAAACCAGGATTTGCTGTGACCACCTCAATCATTTGCTTGGAATACTCCTCGTCATCTGTCACTAAGGTGAACACTCCCCCTTTTTTCAACGTACGAAGCACCTCGCCCACAAAAATAGGCTCAATGATGCGATTTTTCGCATGGCGACGCTTCGGCCATGGATCAGGAAAATTCACGTAAACGGCATCAACGGAGTTGTCAGGAAAATAGTGCCGAGTGGCTTGCAGTCCTTCGCCGTAAAGAACGAAGAGGTTTTGTAAATTAAAATTTTTAGTTTTCGACCAAATCTTACGCACGCGATCGAATTTCATCTCAATCCCTAACCAATTGATCTGCGGATCTTGCTGCGCACGGGACGCGATCCACGCCCCATTGCCGCTGCAATATTCTACATGGACTGGATGCACATTACCAAAAAATTGGGAATCGTTCCATCCAGGAAAAGAAAATGCAGGGTCTTTTTCTTCTAATTCCGGAATTGCCCACAAGCGGTCTTTTAAGACGATGTGTTTTTTATTGTTTTCAACAAAGGGGTAAGGAAGGTCTTTTGCTTTCATTAAGAGTCTCAATTATAAAATAAAGTGAGTATAGCAAAACGACACTTTATTTTATATGGGATTACGCATCCTCACGAAACACTTAAAAATAAAAAAATTCATATGTTTCCAAATGCAATTTCGATAAATTTTCTACGAAAATCCAAAACTTCCTGCTCAGAAATTGGGGCGTCAAAAGCGCGTTTTTCTACAATCCGTGTATAGACATAATGGGCTACGTGGACTCCACAGGAGTTGATATCATACTGTACAACATCTTTATTTTCTATAATGGGTGTTTGTGAAGCCCAATGGTCTCGACAAAATTCTATCAGTTCTCGTAACGTCCCTCCCTCACTTAGAAGGTGAAGCGCACTGCTCTTTCCTTTAGAGTCGTAATACGACACCATCCCATCCATTATTAGCATCACTGTAATATGGCGTCGTTCAAACCATCCGCATCCTTCTATAACAAAAGGAATGCATAAAGTCGTAAGTGCTAAATTTTCCCTAGAAAATCGTTCCAATTCTTTTTTTGCGTCGACTAAAGACCAATGGGAAATGGCTCCGTGAACAAATCCTAAAAAATAAGAAAATTCAGGTAAATTCAACTTTTTGAGACTTTGGTTAAATCCCTGAAAAAACAAAACAAGGTCAATATTTGTCAGCTTTTTTCCTGGATGTTGGACGCGATCAATCAATCCTAAGAAATTTGGATCTGTTGTATCAGGATGTTCAATAGAATACGAACTGATCACACCACTTGCTAATCGTGCAGCAGTCACCGCAACGCTCCAAGTTTTTCCTACGATTCCTTGTCCGGGACTAAGGTCTTCACCAAGAAAGGAACTGTCTAGAAGAGGCGCGGAAATAGTAGTGGGGGCGTCTGAAATTCTAGAATCAATACTCATCTGCTACCCAATCTATACCGCTCGTGATTCAAAATTTGGTTTTTCGACTGCGTCAAAGCCCCGCGGTTGGCGCAGCCGAAAAACTAAATTTACCCGAACCGTAGTATACATGTTTAGAGTCATACAAAACTGTACGCGTTTACTTATTTTTTCTCACGACTTTTATCGATACCGAAACATATTCAAAAATTGGAAATTTGATAAGAAGGCGTCCTGAATTTATACACAAGTGAATTCAAAAATTGGCTTTTTGATTTTACTTGTGTATATACCGTTCGTGGTTCAAAATTTGATTTTTGGGCCGCGGGGCTTTGACGCAGCCGAAAAACCAAATTTTGAATCACGAGCGGTATAAGTTAGGCGAAGCCGGTGCTGAAGTAGGTCAACTTGAATGAATTGATCGATGCAAGCAAAGTCAAATTCAGCGGCCGCCCGAAGAAGTCAAAACACGAATTTGTGGGTATATGGTTGCGTTTTGATGCCATTGACGCCATTTTTCCAGTCGATAAAAATTTTATGTAACCTTGCGTCGACAAGATGTGCGTCTTGCAAATTAAATCTGAAATCAGCTTGTGGGTTTGGATTTTGGACGATTTTTTTGACAAAAAATTGAAAATCTTTATCCGCTTCTGCCCGCAACTTACGTAAAGACAAATGGTCATTGACCCACCCGATTGCAACAGCAATAACGACACCCCCAACCCCTAACGTTGTAGTTGCAATAATAAAAGGAGGGGCGACAAAAAGCGGAAGACTCATAAGAAGGGGCATCGCCAACAACGGACCCAACAAACCAACCGCTAAGAAGAGAACAGTGACAACCAAGCAAACTGTCGCCACCGTTTTTATTAATTTAAGGCGGTTTTCGTACTCTTCTTCTTTATCTGGACGGATCGTTTGAAACTCATAAGGATTAGGAGCGGGTTGTTTCTCTTCGATCGTTCCAATGTTAATTTTAGCAAGCAGTTGCCGAATCCGACCATCTATTCCTGAAGGGGTTGCTTTCCATTCTATTAAAGATTTTAAGGTAGTGTTGTGTACTTTTTCTAATTCATCTTTCCACTTTTGGGGAGAGTTAGTGCTTAGAATAGTTCCAATTTTAATTTTCACTGACATAAAAGACTCTTAAATATGATTAGAACTAATTTAAAATAAATCTATTTAATTGTCGACTTCAGATTTAAAGACGTACACACGTATACCGTTCGTGGTTCAAAATTTGATTTTTGGGCCACGAACGGTATAATCGATCATCGGGCATTATTTAAGGCGAGAGCACTGTTTTTATGCAACTTGGGTTTTATTATTCAGTTTCAATGTCAGAAGATGTATCCGAATCGGAAGAATAATCTGTTGATTCTTCACTAGAATCCTGAAAACCATATTCTGCAGGAAGAGGATCAGCACTATCAGGAAGCTCGCAAAGCCGACGATACGCTTCTCTTACATCAATCCTCTGTGTCAAATCGTGATGGCACATGGCTCTAAGAATATTACCTAGAGAAGGGGTAGGGGTTTCTTTTGGAAAACCAAACTTTTCATAGTCTTCTAGAGTAAGAAGACCCTCACGCTCTCTTAAATAGTCTGTAGAATAAGGCGCATCTTCATTATAATTCAAGGACCACAAAGCAACGCCTAACCCAAAAACATCCACTTGATAGATTTCGTTTCCTACAGCACTTCTCCTTGAAAGAATAGGATCGCTCAATTCGCGAGTTGCACAGTCTACTCTCGTCTCTTTGGTCACTTTGTGCAGATACTCCAAATCCCCCAATGCTATATGTAGCTTTCCCTCTTCTTGATGAACAAAAAAGTTTTCTATCTTCACATCACAGTGAGCCACTCCTTTTTCGTGCAGTTCTAAAACAGCGTATACCATCTTTTCACTAATAATTTTTAACATGCTACGAGAACACAATTTAGGATTTTTTTCTATAAACTCTAAAAGATCTCCTTTATTCATAAAAGGACTAAGGATTGATTCTTTATAAGTTTGCTTAGAAAAATTCACGTATCCAACTAAATAATTAGGCATTACATGGGTCAGTCCTTTAGAGTTTTTTAAATACGGAGCTTCTTCGAGAAAAGGGTAAACCCCCCTTATCTGGCCGCGGACCCATGGCCGCTGTCCTTGAATCACATTTGGCATTAAGTAAAAAATTTTCGAATGTGTTTCAGTCAGAAAACCATACTTTTTTGCATCGGTGGGAAGAAGCTGTCCTAATCTTTGAGATCCATCAAAATAGTTAAACGAACTTTTATGAAATTGACGAAAGATTCCCACGTGGGGAATGACAATGTAAGAGCAAATTAATTTAACTTTATAGAGAGCATTCATCATCCGACGAGAAACTTTTAATGGAAATAAATGTGTGCCGGGGACAAAAGCTTCCTCTTCTTCTAAATTAATTCTTTTAAACAAGGAGCGCTGCTCCAAGGGATCGAAGGTGTCGTCCCTAATCGAACGTACCGTTTGTTGATAAATTTGCATAACTTCATATAAGTCTAATTCTGCCATCCCTGCCACTTCTCCTGGAATAAAAGGATTGGTGACGGGGGTATTTAGAGGATCTGCAATAAAATTATTTATTTTACTTATTAAAGGACTGTTTGAAGGAATAATACTCATTTTAACCTAAGTTTTTAGGTTATTATAACAGTAATTTATTAAAAATCAATAAAGACGGGTAATTTAATTAATTAATTGATAAAAGCAATTATACCGTTTGTGGTTCAAAATTTGATTTTTTGACCGGGGGGCTTTAACGCTGCCGAAAAACCAAATTTTGAACCACGAGCGGTATACCACGGTTCGGATAAATTTTGACATTTGGACAAAAAAAGACAAGTAGAGTTCCGTCGAATACAGTCATACTTAAACAATTTAATTTTATTTTTACCGCAGAGATTGGGTAAAAAGTGCCTTTATTGGTTCGTTAAGTTCGAAAAGTCGAAAGATGCCACTCTAGTAGATCTAATCCGCGGGTTGTTCACTAATAATTATTTCTAAACGCGAAAGGACTTCCGGTATCTTAGGTCTATTAATAGGGATTGGATCACACATTTGCCAAATAAGGTAAAGAATTCCTGTTTTATCTTTGGGCTCTGGGTAAAATCCATTCCTTTCAAAATCCTCTCTGGTTTGAGGCCTGTTTGGGTCGATCTGGATTCTCTTTTTTCCCAACTCTTCAACTTCCTTTATGCCGTAAAAATAATAGTTTATGCCTGTAAAAAGAAGATAAAAACAAACACCTAAACTAAATACGTCTCCAGAAAACAGAGTAGAGTAATCGGCGGGGGAAAATTGGTGCAAAGGATCGATCCAGAACGGAGTTCCTGAGAGTACTCTTAGTCCGGCATATACTTTGACAACAGAGTCCAAATCTCCTAGCTGAACTTCATAGGAATTTCCTTTCTGATGAACTAAAAAATTATCAAATTTAAGATCCCCATGAATAAATCCTTTGTCATGCAGATAGGCAACTGCCCGTGTCATTTGTCGCGCCAGATCAAATTTAACGCTTTGTGAAATTATTTCCTTATAGATGCTAAATAAATCTTGTTTGTCCATCATTATTGAAAGAAAAAGCTCTTTTACTGTGCTTCTCTTAAAGTATCTGAGGTGGATTAGCTGGTTAATCTCTTTGCATTCTCTTAGTAAAGGAAGGGTGTTTAAAAATTTCTGAGAAAATTGAAATCGAGGATTGATATTAACAATGCGAACCCAGGAACGTATTGGAATCCCTTCTTCCATTTCGATGGGTTTAATTTCATAGACCCGTTTTGATGCGCCTGCTCCTATGAATCCGATTTTGTGCCATCGACTTGGGTTGGGATCATATGGTGCCTTATTCCCTATAATTTCTATTCTATCTGAACGAATGAAATCTTTGGAGTGAAGTTGACAGAAAATTCCTACGCCCGGAATATAAAAGTAAGAGGAAGAAAGATTGAGGCGGCGAAATGTTTGCCGGGAAAATTTAATTGGTTTTCTCTCAGGGTGTGAGGCTGCTTCTTGTTTAATTAAGGAAATTTGTCTAGCACAATCGTCTAAAAAATTGAATGGTAATATAGGATTGGTAGGAGGTTCCGATGATGACGTTGTTGTGCATTCTCCTCCTTTAACATCTGTTTCTCTTATTCTATCGGTTAAATAACCTAGCCCAAACATTTATGATCCTTAAGATGAAGAGTAATATCCAGCGGCAATAAAAAGCATAATCTTTTCAATGTTCACGCTAAAAAAGAACTATACGATATCGGAAGGCCGTTTTTTTGTTAACGAAAAAAAAGCTAGCCAATCAAACTCTTTTCATCTTCTTCTTTATCTTCGAAAAAGTCTTGTGCGCCCTGGAGAAGATAAGACGTGAGAGCGGGGTCCCCATCATAGCTCATTTCGACATTCAGCTTACCGTCTTCTTCATCGGGAAGTGTGCATGTGATTAAAATGTAGCACATTTGTTTATCTAACAGTTTTTTCTTCACATCTTCATGAATGTTGCTCGTCATCTTTATGCCAGGGTTACGCGTGTTAAATTCAGTTCGGTATAGTTGATTTAATACAAATTCAATTTGCAATCAATGATTTTTTATTAAAAAAAAGATTGTCATTCTAGAAAAACCGTTCTAAAATAAAATCAGAACCAAGGAATGATGTGAAACAGTATAACAACACACTTGAGTGGATTTCTTCTCAGCAGGAGCAGCTCATTCTTTTGCTTGAGAGTTGGGTAAATATAAACTCTGGATCCGAGAATGCCGAAGGATTGGAGCATATGCATACCCTCTTGCGTAGCGCATTCGCCTCTTTAGAAGGAGAGATGGAAACGATTGCACTCGCTCCACGCTTGTTTGTGGATGATCAGGGTAATGTTGTTCAAAAAGCAGTGGGAAAGGCGCTGCGCATCAGGAAAAAGCGCGAGGGGACAGTTCGTTTTTTTCTTGGCGGGCATATGGATACCGTCTATGGAAAAGAGAGTCCTTTCCAAAAAGCTGTCCAGATGGATAACAATTATCTGCAAGGACCTGGGGTTGCAGACATGAAGGGTGGGCTGGTGATTATGCTGACCGTCTTGCAGGCGCTCGAGCGCAGCCCTTTTGCGGAAAAGATGAGTTGGGAAGTGGTAATTAATCCGGACGAAGAGGTAGGATCCGCTTCCTCCGCTCCCCTGTTTATTGAGGGGGCGCAGCGAAATGATGTGGGAATGATTTTTGAGCCCTCGTTTGACGATGGGGCCATTGTCAGTGCGCGTAAGGGATCGATAAATTTTTCTGTCGTTTCAAGAGGGAAGGCTGCCCATGCCGGGAGAGATTTTGATAGCGGCCGCAGTGCGATTGCTTCTTTGGCGCAATTTATTGTCGCTGCAGAGCAATTGAACGACCGTGAGCGAGGAATCACCTTAAATTTTGGACGCATCGAAGGGGGAACAGCAACAAATATTGTCCCCGATCTGGCGATTTGCCGTTGTAATGCGCGGATGGTTGACCCAATAGAGCTTAATGAGATAAAAGGAAAATTAGAGCGTATCGTCGAAGAATGGAATACCCGGGGAGCGTCCCTGTCTCTTCATTACGAGACCGAGCGTGCACCTAAAGTCTTTGATGCGACGCAGGAGCGCCTTTTTTTGGTGCATCAAAAGGCGGCAAAAGAGTTGGGGGTGCCCATGAGCTGGCGTCCTAGCGGCGGTGTCTGTGATGGGAATATCCTTGTTGGGGCAGGATTACCTACAATCGATACTTTGGGGGCTGTGGGGGGAAAGATTCATACCTTTGACGAGTACATACAGATAAGCAGTTTAGTCGAACGTGCGCAGCTTGCGACCTTATTACTATTAAAAATTGTGGAGCAGCCAGATGACTTTTCAAGAAGATAGGGCCGAGGGAAGCGAATTAGCAGCGACACGATTGGCGCAGGATCCTCGCATTGAACAGGCTAAGGAGTTGCTTCTTTCTGCTGTGGCGGATGCCCAGCATTCGATTCAAGGAATTCGATCCGCAACTCCCTCGTTAAAAATTAGTTATGACGAAATGTTAGCGCGATTTGCTGAGCTAAGAGGGGCAAAGTTGTGGTATCCTTATCTTGGGAGTGGGATAGGGAATGGGCCGTTAGTTGAGTTGATGGATGGCAGTGTAAAGTATGACTTCATCAGTGGCATTGGCGTGCACTATTTGGGGCATAGCGATCGGGAATTGATTGCATCTAGCATTGATGCTGCCGTTAGTAACACCATCATGCAAGGGCATCTACAGCAAAATGAAGATAGTTTGCAGTTGTCGGAGTTGTTGGTAAAAGCATCTGGATTGCCCCATTGCTTTTTGACCAGTTCCGGTGCGATGGCCAATGAGAATGCGCTTAAGATTGCGCTCCAAAAAAATAGCCCTGCCTCCCGTATTTTAAGTTTCGAGCGTGCCTTTGCTGGAAGAACCCTTGCTCTTTCGCAAGTGACAGATAAACCTGCATTTCGTGTGGGGCTGCCTTCTATTTTAAGCGTCGATTACGTTCCTTTTTACGATCCGGAGCATCCAGAAGAAAGCACGAACGCTGCCGTTAGCGTCTTAAAAAAGCACCTTGCGCGGTATCCCAAAAAGCATGCGGCGATGATTTTCGAACTCATTCAAGGGGAAGGTGGGGCGTATCCGGGATCGCACGACTTTTTTACTCCCTTGATGCGTCTGTTAAAAGAGCATGGTGTTGCTATTTTTGTGGATGAAGTGCAAACATTTGGACGGACAGAACGCCTTTTCGCTTTTCAACATTTTGGATTAGAAGAATTTGTCGATATCGTTAGTGTAGGCAAGTTATCGCAAGTGTGTGCGACACTATTTACAGACGACTACAAACCTCAACCCGGACTATTAAGTCAGACTTTTACGGGAAGCACAGCCGTGATTCGAGCAGGGCTCGTCATCATCAACGCCCTTCTTAACGACGGATTTTTAGGTCCTGAAGGAAAAAACAGTCAACTCCATCGCCATTTTGCTAAGGGACTTCTTGCGTTAAGCAAAAAATTTCCGGATCGAGTAAAAGGACCGTTTGGGATTGGAACGATGATTGCCTTTACTCCGTTTGGCGGAGATAATGATCGTGTCTATCGCTACAGCCACGAGCTTTTTGATGCGGGTGTGATGGGTTTTATTGCGGGGGCAAATCCCACACGTATCCGTTTTCTTATTCCTGCCGGAGCCATAACAACCAAAGATATCGACGAAGTGCTTCTCATCATTGAAAATACATTGAGGTGATATGTTTGTCTTTAGACCCGTCACGGAGAAAGATGAAGCACGGTTCATCGCGCTTGCATTGGAGACGCCATCGGCTCTGACAAGCATGCCTAAAGACATTTTTTTAATAAAAGAAAAGTTAAAAAAATCCCTCCTCTCCTTCGCTTCAAACACCACTTCGGTAGACGAAGGCCAATACCTTTTTGTTTTGGAAGAGACCGAAACAAAAGAACTCATCGGCATGAGCGCACTTTATACCAATATCGGAAGCTATAGTCCTATCTATTACTATAAGCTCCTTGATGAAAAACGAGAAAAGCTTCCCGCGTCACTTGCTGAATTTTCTGTTCCTCAACAGATTCTTCAAGTCGTTCCGGCCGGAAAAGGAGCAACGGAAATTGGCACCCTCTACTTAAAGCACGAATACCGAAAAGAAGGATTAGGTCCTCTCCTCTCCCTCAGTCGCTTCCTCTTTGCCGCTACTTTTCCCCATCTTTTTGCTGACAATATCCATGCCAATATGCGCGGCGTTTTTGATGAAAAAGGAATTCCCCCTTTTTGGGAATTTTTCGGTAGCCATTTTTTTGATGTCGATTACAACACTGTCATCGACCTCATCCAACATGATAAAACACTAGCCGTGCATCTTCTTCCTCCCCTTCCTCTTTACCATTCCCTGATTGCTCCGGAAGCACGCGCCGTGATGGGAAAGACCCATACGAATACCATTCCAGCGATAAAAATGTTGAATAGCGAAGGATTTGAATGGAATCACCACATCGACCCCTTTGATGCAGGTCCTTTGATTTCTTGTGAGACAAAAAAGATTCGGACCGTGGCGGATTCGCGCGTAGGAACTGTCGTTGAGCTATCCAAAAATAAAATAAACGCCGCCCCCTACCTCGTCGCCACACAGGATTCTCCTTTTCGTGTCTGCTATGCAGGCATTGAAAAACTTCCTAACGACGAACTCACCATCGACACGCTGACAGCCGACTGTCTTCAACTTACCATTGGACAGCGCCTTCGTTTTATTGCTTTAAAATCAGGAGACCTCTCATGACGTGCTATCTCAATGGATCTTGGTCCCCTGCAACAGGACACTCCTTTCGCTCCTTTAATCCTGCGACAGGAGAATGCATCTGGCAAGGAAATGCCGCGGCAGAAGAGGAAGTCAATGCTGCTGTGGCCTATGCAAAAGAGGCAGCAGAGGGATGGTGTCTCCTCCCTCTCGAAGAAAGAATACCCTATTTAAATGCGTTTGCGACATGGCTAACAAACAACAAAAAAGAGATGGCAACCACAATCTCAAAAGAGATGGGCAAGCCCTTATGGGAAGCGAACGGAGAAGTCAATAGCATGATCGGAAAAATTGCTATCTCGATTAACGCCTACAACGAACGCTGCGAACAAAAAGAAAGTAAAACAGGAAAGCAAAAAGTCCGGTTTAATCCACATGGCACCCTTGCTGTTTTTGGTCCTTTTAATTTTCCTGGGCATTTGCCCAACGGCCATATTATTCCCGCTCTTCTAGCTGGCAATACCCTTGTTTTCAAACCAAGTGAGAAAACACCTCTGACAGCAGAACTTACCATGAAAGGATGGCATGCGAGCGGTCTACCAAAAGGCGTCCTAAACATGGTGCAAGGCGGATACACCACAGGGAAACTCTTGGCCCAACATCCTGCACTGGACGGGCTACTATTTACCGGAAGTTGGAATACCGGCAAAGCTCTCTCTCAACAGTTTTCAACCACTCCCGGACGCATCCTCGCCCTCGAGATGGGAGGGAACAATCCGCTTGTGATTTGGGATGTCGCCGACCTTGATGCAGCAGCGTATTTAACTCTCCAATCTGCCTATCTGACATCTGGTCAGCGATGCACCTGTGCACGTCGCCTTATTGTTGCCAACAATCCAGAAGGTGAAGCCCTCATCGAAACGATCAAACAATGGATTTCCCTCATTACAGTCGGACCCTACACCCAGAATCCAGAACCTTTTATGGGCCCTCTCATCTCGGCGGAAGCAGCACAAGAGCTGCTTGATGCCCAAGAAGAATTTATTAGAGAAGGGGGAAAAGCATTAATTCCGATGCGTCGCCTTCCACTGCAGGAGACTTTTTTAAGTCCCGGCCTTATCGATGTCACTGCAGTAAAAAAAAGAGCCGACAGAGAATTTTTCGGTCCTCTATTACAAGTCATTCGCGTCGAAGATTTTTCTGCAGCACTAGCAGAGGCGAATAATACTGCTTATGGGCTTTCTGCAGGGATCATCACGGATAACAGTAACCTTTACTATCGTTTTTTAAACAAAATAAAAGCGGGAGTCATCAATTGGAATGCTGCAACAACAGGCACAAGCAGCGAGCTCCCCTTTGGTGGAATAGGCCAAAGCGGAAATCATCGTCCTAGCGCCTATTTTGCTGCCGACTACTGCAGCTATCCGATCGCTTCTACTGAACATTCTACTCTTTCACTTCCTTCTGAGCTTTCTCCAGGAATTGCCAAGGGAGAAACCAATGGCCAATGATTCCCAAGAAGCGAATTTTGATGGACTCATTGGACCGACCCATAATTATAGCGGACTATCTTATGGAAATGTTGCTTCCACCTCCAACAAAAATCTAATTTCTAATCCACGCGAAGCCGCTTTGCAGGGATTGAAAAAGATGAAATTTCTCGCCGACCACGGCATCCTCCAAGGCGTCTTTCCCCCACAAGAGCGTCCGCATCTACCCACTTTGCGGGCACTTGGATTTACCGGCGACGAAAACACGCTGATTTCGCACGCATTTCGCAATTTTCCCGAGCTCTTCTTTGCCTGCTGCTCGGCCTCCTGCATGTGGACGGCAAATGCAGCAACTGTCACCTCTTCCCTGGATACGACGGACAATCGCCTGCATTTGACTGCAGCAAATTTATCGTACGAATTCCATCGCTCCATCGAAAGCCCGATGACGGAAAAAATTCTTCATCGCATTTTTGCCAATCCCCTTCATTTTGCACATCATCCTCCCCTCCTTGCTCAAGGAAATACATTCAGCGATGAAGGTGCAGCAAATCACACGCGTTTCTGTGCGCCTTCGGATGGTCCCGGCGTCCACTTGTTTGTGTATGGCCGCAGCGCCTTTGATAAATCGTCTTCTCTTCCTTCGAAATTCCCTGCAAGGCAGACATTAGAAGCGTCGCAAGCGATCACGCGCTTACATGAACTCCTTCCAGAACGCGCAATTTTTGCTCAGCAAAACCCCAATGCCATTGATGCCGGCGTCTTTCATAACGATGTCATCTCTGTCGGGCATCGTAACGTTTTCCTTTACCACGAACGCGCCTTTGTCGATACCGCGCAGACGATTGAAGAGATCAACGCGCGTGTCGCAACCATTTGTGGCTGCGACATGATTTTTATTTGTGTGAAGGAAGAAGAAGTCTCTCTTGTTGATGCAGTAAAATCCTATCTCTTTAATAGTCAAATTGTTGACATTGAAAACAACGAGATGATGCTCATCGCCCCTACGGAATGTGAGCACACCCCTTCAGTAAAAAAATTAATTAATAAAATCATTGCAGATTCCCGCAACCCACTCACAAAAGTCGTCTACCTCGACCTCCGACAAAGCATGCAAAATGGCGGCGGACCTGCCTGCCTTCGACTACGCGTCCCTCTCTCAGCGATGGAAGCCCAGGCGCTGAATCCAAAGGTTCTCCTCACAGAGTCCCTTTACCATACGCTTGTTGATTGGGTGAATCGTCATTATCGTGATCGTCTCTCCCCTGAAGAGTTGGGGAATCCCGCCTTGTATCAGGAAAATCAAGTCGCCTTGGACCAGCTAACGAAAATTTTAGGGTTAGGGTCTCTCTATTCCTTCCAGTGTTGATCTGCGGCCCGAGATCCCAATGCCTGCGGCCTGGGGCGGCCCCCTCCTGAGATTTTCCTTGCCAATGGGCACCTTGCACACTATAAAGAAAGTTAATCATTAACTAGAGTTTTTATGGCGAGTCCCTTGGAGCTAACACAAAAAAAACAGCCTTTACCCGATCCTTCTTCTAAGGATAAGGTAAGTTTTTCGTTTTCATGGATTGCCATTATTATCCGTGGAATTGTTGGTACCTGCATTGCGATTTTCATTTACACACAAGCGCATCGGATAGAAGATGAGAATGCCATGTCCCGGTTTTTGTTGTTGACGGACCATCAAAAAACGATCATGGAAAATGATATTGAATACCTAATTCGGGGAATGGAGTCTGCAGGATCCATCTATGCGACCGTTCAAAATGCGACGACAGCGCAGTTTAATACATTGATTACCCCTCTTTTTGAAGAATCTCCTTACATCACTTCGATTGAATGGACACCGGAAGCATCCTCTAACTCTTTTGCAACAAAAGCGATCCAATCCGGAAAGCCCACAGCGGCCATTATCAAAGCAGAAGATGGATCCCCTGATATGCGTACCACACTTTTTTTATACGTTCCGATCTATTCTAATAGTACCCCGATTGGTATCGTCACAGCAAAGATCAATATTGCAAAGCTGATCAAAAATTCGTTGCATCAAGAGAATCCGAATGCCTTTGACCTCTTTATTTTTGATCCTTCTAATTATTCTAGCAGTCAGCTCGTCTATTTTTATCTTCCTCCGCCGGCAGAGCCTCTTGACGTACTGCCTAAAGCCGCCACTGATTTAAAATTTGAAACATTTTCAAATGAGTTGAATGCGAATATTGCCGATATTAAGCTAACGATCATCTACCACGCGACCCCTTTATTTACTCAACACACGTGGCAAGGAGCCTTCGCGGCGACCTGTGCGATCGTCATCACTAGCTTCATCGTGATCACTGCTTGGGTCCTTCTTGAAATTGAAAAACGGCAATTCTCTAATGTTCTCCATGAAGAGCACGTACAAGAGATGGAAACGACAATTGACCAGCTTGAAGTCACACAAAATCGTTTGGTCGCACAAGAGAACCTTGCATCGCTGGGAGGACTCACTGCAGGGATCGCCCACGAAATAAAAAATCCGCTCAACTTTATCAATAATTTTTCAACCCTTTCAATAGAGTTGATCGATCAGCTCGATAACTTCATCAACAAATACAAAAATATTGGGACAGAAGAAGAACGAGAAGATGTCAAAGAGTCGATGGACACACTAAAAACGAATATCTTGACCATTAGTGAGCAAGGGCAACGGGCCGACTCTACCATTCAACGCATGCTCGCCCACTCCCGCGGCAAGCCCGGCGAATGGGCAAAATGCGACATCCATCGTCTCATCGAAGAATACCTCAACCTCGCCTATCATGGCATGCGCGCAAAGAATCCCAACTTCAATGTTAAAATGGTAAAAGAATTCGACACATCCATCAAACAAGTCGAAGTTGTCGTCAACGATTTGAGCCGTGTCTTTCTGAATCTTTTAAATAATAGCTTACACGCATTAGATGAAAGAAAAAAACGGGAGGGCGCCAGTTACACAAATCCCACTCTCACTGTATCGACACAAAATATCGGCAACTACATTCGTATCCGCATCAGGGATAATGGCGTAGGAATAAAAGAAAAAGACAAACCTAATATTTTCACTCCGTTCTTCACGACAAAGGCAACCGGATTTGGAACGGGGTTAGGACTATCCATTAGCTACAATATCATCGTTAGGGAACACGGTGGATCCATCACCTTCGAATCAGAAGAAAATGAATTTACGGAATTTATCATTACCATCCCTTTACAACCGAAAAAAGAAAAGGAGACCATTACGAATGAATATCATGGTAGTCGATGATGAAAAAGCAACAGAATCGCTCTTCAACCAACAATTTCGCGACGAGATAAAAAAAGGGCAGTTTAGTTTTACTTTCGCCCTGTCAGCAGAAGAAGCGGTCAACAAAATTAACGCATCGGAAGATCCGAGTGCCATCCTGATCCTTTCCGACATCAACATGCCGGGAATGACGGGTCTACAGCTCCTTAAAGAGCTAAAAACCTCACGCCCCAACACTCCTGTCATGATCGTCACCGCCTACGGCGACGAAGCCAACCACATGAAAGCAATGAGCTATAAAGCTGATGGCTTCATCAATAAACCGATCGATTTCGCCGCCCTTAAAAACAAAATCTTAAAATTTCTTCCAAAGCAACCCTCTTCGACAGAAACGTCTCACACAAAAAAAGCAACGAAAATTCTTGTTGTCGACGATGAACCCGCTCTCGAAGCACTGATCAAACAAAAATTCAAAACACAAATACGAAACAACGAAATGGAGTTTTTCTTCGCCTCCAACGGCCTAGAAGCACTAAAACTTATCGATAGCGATTCAGAAATTGGTGTCGTCCTCACCGACATCAACATGCCTGAAATGGATGGATTAACACTACTAAGCAAAATCCGAGAAAAAAATCGTCTCTTCAAATCCATCGTCATCTCGGCCTATGGGGATATGGAAAATATCCGCGCTGCAATGAACCTAGGAGCCAGCGACTTCATCACAAAGCCGATCGACTTAAAAGACCTTGCCACGACATTAGAGAACATTACGTCGCAATATAATTCACTCATGCAAGGAGTAAACGCTCAAAGTCGCCTCATCGAATACCGCAAAGAACTGGAAATCGCATTCAACATCCAACAAACGTTCATGCCAAATAACACCTCTCCTTTTCCCGACAAACTCGAGGTCTTTGGAAAAATGTTTCCTGCACAAGAAATTGGAGGCGACTTTTTCGATTTCTTCCAAATTAGTAAAAATCAAATCGGATTCGTCATCGCCGACGTTTCGGGAAAAGGTGTTCCCGCTGCCCTCTTTATGGTGATGAGTAAAACACTTCTCCGCTCGGCAGCACTAGCAAATCCTTCTCCTAAAGAATGCATGATGGAAGTCAGTCACTATCTTTGCTACAACAATGATTCGATGATGTTTGTCACCGCTTTTTACGGAATTCTCAATGTAGACACAGGAGAGGTCCATTATTGCGACGCAGGTCACCTCCCCCCCTACATCCTTTCCATCGACGGCACGCTGAAAAAAATTCCTAAAGAAGGAGGCATCGCCCTTGGCGTCATCGAAGGGCTAGAACAAGCCAACACACTGCTCAGTGAAAAATCTCTGCAACTGGAAAAAGGAGACAGTCTAATCCTTTTCACCGACGGATTAACTGAATCGGTCAATCAAAATAATGATCTCTATCCGGTCTTTCGTTTAGAAAATATTCTCAAAACAAATGCTAAGACGGACCTTCCCACCCTTATTAACGACGTAAAAAATGATCTGAACGACTTCACCGAAGGGACTCCCCCTTTCGACGATGTCACGGTTCTCTGTCTCCGTTGGAAAAAATAAATGGAATTTGAAAAGGAACTAAAAGCACTGGTAGAGGGTGAGGTACACTTCGACGATGCTTCTCGGCATATCTACAGCGTCGATGCCTCGATCTACGAGGTGCTTCCATTAGGGATCGTTGTTCCAAAAACAGTCAAAGAGTTGATTACTACAGTAAAGATTGCCCACAAGGCGGGCGTTCCTGTCGTCGCGCGTGGAGCCGCCACAGGCATCACGGGAGGTTGTCTCGGCCAAGGCCTCATCATCGACACCTCGAAATACCTGACCTCGATTTTATCGATTAACCTCCAAGAAGGATACGTCATATGCGAACCTGGAGTGGTCCAAGATGCGTTGAATGCTGCCCTTTCGCCTTACGGCTATCGTCTCGGTCCCGACACGTCGACAGGAAACCGCGCCACCCTCGGCGGCATGCTCGCTAACAATGCCGCTGGATCCCACTCTCTCCGCTATGGAATGATGTCTGATCATGTGTTGGGAGTCGATCTTTTACTTGCGAATGGAGAAACGCTTCATCTTTCCACCACTTCATGGAAAGAAAAATGCCAACTCAATAATGCGGAAGGAGAGCTTTATCGCACCTTATTTTCTCTTCATGAACGGTACCAAGAAGAAATAAAAAAGCGCTTTCCTGTCCTTCCACGCCGCGTCTCTGGATACAATTTAGAAACATTACTGAATCCGGATAATGTCAACCTCGCAACTCTCATTGCCGGCGCAGAGGGAACGCTGGGAATTACCACAGCAATCAAAATGCGCATTTCGAAAAATCCGGGCTGCACAGGACTCGTCCTTCTTTTTATCGATGATATGATCGCCGCCATGCGACGTATTCCAGAAATTTTGTCTTACGATCCATTTGCTGTCGAAATGCTCGACAAAATCATCTTAGAAGCAGGGAAAACAGCCCCTTCATTGCAAGGAAAGCACGAATGGATCTCCCCCGTTCCTGAAGCAATTTTCGCGATAGAATTCGATGCAGAAGAGAGCGAGTCACTTTCTAAGAAAATGGATGTTTTCAAAAAATCATTTGCTTTTGAAGGAAAAATCGTCTGCATGACATCCAAAGAAGAGATTGCAAACGTCTGGGCTGTCCGCAAAGCAGGTCTTGGTCTCTTGCTTTCGAAACGTACCTACACGCGTGCCATCGCCTTCATCGAAGATATCTCGGTTCCTCCGGCACAAATGGCGGACTTTATGACAGAATTTCGCGCCTACCTTGCATCAATTGGAAAAGAGGCGGGAATCTATGGACATGTCGGATCGGGCTGTCTCCACATCCGTCCCTATATCAACCTTCGTAACGAAGAAGAACAGCTGCTGATGGAACAGATCATGCACGCTGTTGCCGATCTGCTAATCAAATACGGAGGGACTCCCAGCGGAGAACATGGTGACGGTCTCATCCGCTCCTGGCTGAATAAAAAAATTTTCGGAGAAAGGATCTACAATGCATTTCTTGAATTAAAAGCGGCGTTTGATCCGGACGACCAGATGAATCCACATAAAATTGTCAACGGTCGGCCTCTATTAGAAAATCTGCGCATGACTCCACAAACAGAAATTCGACAAATTGAAACCTTCTTAGATTTTAGCAAAGAAGGTGGACTGGCCCTCGCCGCCGACCTCTGCAATGGCAATGGCCAATGTCGCAAAAAAGAAACTCTCATGTGCCCTTCCTTTCAAGCGACCAACGATGAATCCACCACCACACGCGCCCGCGCACAAACACTACGCAGCATTATCAACAGCAGGGTTCCGTTAGAAAAACTTAGCAGTCAAGAAGTTTACGATGTTCTCGACCTCTGCTTAGAGTGCAAAGGATGTAAAACCGAATGTCCTTCTCAAGTCGACATGGCGAAAATGAAATCGGAAGTCCTCCATCACTACAATCAAAAACACGGTGTGTCCCTACGCTCTTATTTATTTGCGCACATCGGTGATCTCAATCACATCGCATCCCCGCTACGCTCTGTTTTCAATTGGATGGCTCAAACGGCCTTTTCAAAGGCCATTCTATCAGCCATCGGCATCACCCCAGAACGACAGTTGCCTCTGCTCGCAAAAGAACGATTCTCGGAATGGATTTCCAAACAAAAAACTGAGAGCACTCCGACAGTTGTCCTTTTTAACGACACATTCACCGAATTCAACTTTCCTCAGATCGGTATCAGCGCATTTACTGTTCTAAAAGCGATGGGGTTCTCCCCTGTTGTCCCGCCTTGGGAATGTTGTGGTAGGCCGGCTCTATCAAAAGGACTTCTCCCTTTAGCACGTCGACGTACGCTGGCTTTGATTGACACCCTCTATCCTTATGCAGAAAAAGGTCTTTCCATCGTCGGCCTCGAACCCAGCTGCATTCTGACAATTAAAGACGACCACTCCTCTCTTGTTCCAAAAGAATACCAAGAGAAAGCAGAGAAAATTGCTGCGCACTGCCAAACACTCGATAGTTTTCTTGCTCAGCATCTTGACAAGCTCACTCTTACTTCAAAAAATAATCTACAAATTCTCTTTCACACGCACTGCCACCAAAAAGCACTTGGAGGGTCAAGCGCAACCTTAGCGGTGCTTAACTCAATAAAAGGAGCCACTGTTAAAGAAATTTCCTCCGGCTGCTGCGGCGTGGCCGGATCCTTCGGCTACGAAAAAGAACACTATGCCCTTTCAGTTGCTATTGGCAACTTAACCCTGATTCCGACTATAAACGCCGCTCCCGCCGAAACCATCGTGATTGCCAATGGCATCTCCTGCCGCGGCCAAATCACTCATAACACCTCTCAGCATCCGCTCCATCTTGCGGAGTTTCTTGCCTCACTTCTATAATTATACACAAGTGAAATCAAAATTTCAGCTACTCCTCGGTATAGTCTTCCAAGATAATGGAATGGACTTCTTGTAAGGATGAGAGAATGTTAACAAAATCGGGATTGGGATTATTTAAAGAGATGATCAGTCTGTGATCGGGACCTTGCACATTTGCTTTGATACTTTTGTAGAGGTCTGATGTCAGGGCATCCGCATGAGGGAGTTTAAGAATATTGAATTTTTGTCCTTCTAGCGCAATCTGTAGGGCAAATTGATGGTCTTTTGAAAAAACTTTATTTGTTCCATGCAATTCAAGCAAACGCTGCGCGAGCTGTGCAATCGTAACGCGGGCGCATCCGATCTTTTCAATGGCAATTCCTGCAGCAATATTGCATAGCTGTGTGGCGTCCGATAGTGTCATTCCGCTGGCCAGAGCCACTGTCAGCATCGCAAGGACCGTATCTCCTGCACCTGTGACATCTTTTACCTCATGGGCGCGAACAAAAAAATCTTCTCGTTTTCCATCGGCATGAAAAAGAGAAATTCCCTGGGCAGCGCGTGTCACCATCAATGTTTGTATGTCTACCGTATCCAAAATCTTACGTGCAGCGGCTTCTACTCCGGCCTCAGGCTCTAGTGCAGCAGCGGCATAGGTTTCGCTGAGATTAGGTTTGACGATGTTTGCTCCCGCATATTTTTTGTAGTCGAATCCTTTAGGATCGATGATAACAGGAATTTGCTTTGCATTTGCATAGGCAATCACTGCTTGCAACAGAGTAGGAGTTAAAAATCCTTTGCCATAATCAGAGAGTGCAACGATTTCTATCCCTTCAAAAAGATGGGGAAGCAATGCAATAAGACGACTTTCTTGCCACGAACAAAGACTAGAAATTTTTTCGTGGTCAATACGCACAATTTGTTGATCATCTGCAATCACGCGATTTTTCACAGGCGTGTAAAATCCTTCTTCTTCAATCATTCCAGTAAGGTCGATCTTTTCATCACGAAGAATTTGGGATAATATTTTTCCAGCGGAATCATTGCCAACGCGGCCCATCGCAACGACATCGGCACCCATGGAAACAAGATTGAGCACAACATTTCCTGCGCCTCCAGGAAGATTATTTTCTTGAAGAACATTGACGACAGGAACGGGAGCTTCTGGAGAAATGCGAGATGCTTTGCCGATTGTATAGGTATCGAGCATGAAGTCACCGACGACTAAGACGCGGCATCGTTTTAATGAAGCGAGGATTCCTGATAGGTTCACAGTCTTTTCTCCGGCATTAAATAATTTTTTACATAATCGATCACCGACTCTTCGATCCCCATGCAAACCGCATTTTTTCCCAGAGCTTTACGTGTCTTCGCCATGTCTGCACACGTATAGTTTTGGTAATTACCCACAAGAGCTTCCGGCATGTTGACGTATTCAATATTTACTGGTTGGTTAATCGCCTTAAAGGTCGCTTCTGCGAGCTGTTTCCAGGTAACAGGTTCACCCCTTCCAATGTTGAATATTCCTGTGGCATCATTTTCGAGGAATGCAGCTGTCATGCGTGCGGCATCTTTGCTGTAAATGAAGTCGCGTTGTTGTTCTCCGTCAGGAAAATGCGTGGGATCGGTAGATTTAAATAACTTAATGACACCTTCTTTGCGTGCTAGGGGTAGTGTGTGAAAAATTGCGGAGGCCATGCGTCCTTTGTGCCATTCATTTGGACCAAACACATTAAAATATTTTAGACCGACGACTTTATTGAGAGCGCCTTGGTTTTTTAGCCATTGATCGAAGAGATGTTTTGAGTAACCGTACATATTTAGAGGCTCTAAGAGATCGAGCTTATTATGATCATCAGAAAAGCCTGCTGCGCCGGATCCATATGTTGCTGCTGACGATGCATAGATAAAGCGGTGTCCGTAACGTAGTGCATATTCTGCAAGGCGTACGCTGAAACGGTAGTTGTTTTGAAGAAGATAGCTCGCATCTTTCTCCATTGTGTCGCTGCAGGCGCCGAGATGGATAAAGGCTTCGATTTCTGACTCTCGATTCTTAAGCCATTCGAAGAGGTCATCCTTTTCTAGGATCGAGTAAAAGCGCTTTCCTACCAGATTTTTCCATTTATCGTCGGTGCCCAGCTCGTCGACGATGACAATGTTGTCAATGCCGCGGTCGTTGAGATGGCGGACCACGTTGGATCCGATGAAGCCTGCGCCTCCGGTAATTACAATCAGCTGGTCGTCGTACAGTCGCATAGTCGTATCCACAGAGTTAGTGTCGAAGAATCGATGCCATCCTAACAAAACTGACGAATTCCCTCCATTATTTTCTCTCTCTTTAATTAACACATTCTTAACACAACTTTAAGATTTAATAAATATATTATTGTTAAAATATTATATATTAATTAATTAAGGATAAAATAATGATTAAATTGTTTTTATTAACAATAAATCTTTTACTCTTCTCAGCAGGGATCATAAACAGCCAAATCGAGACTTCTCCTCAGAACGAACCAAATTCCCCCAAGATCGAACGCGCGTTAGAGGCGATAAAATCAATCCCTGAAGGGGCACGCTTATTGAAAGAAATTGAGAAAGAGGGCCCTTTTCGTGTTGAAATTCGAGCCATTGATTCTTTTGACTTTGGCGCCATGTGGGATTCTGGCAACCGCTCCATTGTCGTCAATGCAGCCCGCTGCCATAACGATGGAATTTTCATTAGTTCACTGCTGTTTGAGCTCCATAACGCGCGCTCGACGCGCTATCTTGAAGGCGAAGCGAATAAAGCAGTCAAAGGCGCACTTAGTAAAGAAGAGTACGTGGCCAGTATTGAACGGATGGAACATTCGAATGCGTTGGCAACGATAAAGATCCTCGAACAAGGCATAGAAAAAGGTATTTTCCCTGTCACAGCTAAATGGACGGTTATCGAAAATTTTGATGACCATTACAAACTACAACAGGTTTCTGGCCATTCTGTCTGGATTGCCGACCATTTTGATGCAATGAGCCCTCGCGCTTTTAAAGCATATCAAGGGACCATTGAGAATTTTCAACATCTAACCGATGAAGACAAGCAGGAAATCGCCTACTATCTTTCAGTAAAAAACAAGATTGCAACAGGCTCTGAAAAAGAAATTGCGTTTGCCACGAAATATTTGATGAGTGAGATTGCAAGCGTGATTGATGGTGAGCTCTATCCTTTCTTAAAAGACAGTCATTCGCATGAAAAGCATAAATATCGTTTAAATGCGGTCTTTGAAGGCCATTCCCTTTACGAAGAGCACACAAAAAAGATTCGGTTGCTACCAATCGATCTCTACGCCCAGCAACTGTAATTAGGAGCTGGCGCGGGGATCTGTTTTTTTTATGATGAAACTGACATTTTTTTGGTTAAAGCCTTTATAGCCTTCGCGCCGCTGCAAGTTTTCTAAGTGACTACCAATGGCACCTTCTTTAATAAATTTTTCTGCTTGTGTCGACGTGATTTTTCCTTGCGCCAACAAGTGTTCCACACGCTCCGGATCCACACGCCACTGTTCTCCTTTGGTAAATGCTTGGCGCAAATAAGAGTAGTTGCTAAACGGTTCCATCATGGCCACTCCGCATCCTGCCAGATCCTCTTTAAGCGCGTCGAACATAAACTGTGCTTCTAGATGGTGCATTCCTCCTTTTAAGATCGAATCCCCATGCAATGCACACCAAAGGCCAATCGTGCCGTGCCGCGTCAACGCAGGCAGTGGATGATGTGAGAAATCGATTTCGAGTTCTTCAGGATCGAGGTCGACATCGAGAAAAAGAATCAGACGACAATTCGGATTCTCCATCACTTGCGCTCCCCAGCCGGCTTCATCTCCGGCATAGAAACGTTCGCGGCAATGGAAGCCAAGGATTTCGAATAGACGTACTAGCTTAGTAAATTGTTTTCTAGAAGAGCGGAAAGTGTGGTGATCGTGGTTTGCCCATCCCATCCCCAGCTTATCTTGTCGATTTTTTTGCACTTGTCCTGCCCTATTACGCGCCTGCCAGTAGTCGCGTTCGCTTTCGAGAATAATCCATGCAGCCAGATCTTGTCCCACACGGTGCACGATATCTTCCGCTAGAGCAAGCGTCAACTCCATGGATTCTTCTTCATCTGCCATAGCGCGGGGACGCGTTTTCCATCGTTCCAAACAGGTAAGATATTTTTTTAAATAATCGTCAGATTCATTCACAGGCTCTAACGTCAAATTTCCACGCCGCTCGACGACCCACATCGAAATGTCATTTTCTGACGACACCAAACATTCGCGATAAGAGGAGTAGGGGGATCCGTCAATAAGACCGCTCATGCCGCGGACCATCAAGAAGTCCGCAATGCTGTCGACGGAGACTGCCACCCCTAAGACGGGAAGGGCATAGTCTTTAACGATGACACGAGGAAGTTGAGCCCCTGGATGATGGTAAACACGGTATAATTGTGTAGAGATCGTCGAGATGAATCCTGCGGCCTCGAGTTTTTTTTCTAAACCATCGGAGTGGCCGAGGAGGATGTGATCCACCCAATCCAATAAGCGCGTGCTTGTTTCATTAAAAAGAGCGTCGCTAAATGTGCGAATAAAACTATTTTGTTCGCAGCACTTGTCTAATGCATCCAGAATAATCTTTTCCGCTTCCGGTTGGCATTCCCACACAAAGGCTTCGTTTAACATGACATTCTCCCTATTCTAACAATTCGTTAAAAGCAGGAGAATGGCGAATGGCGTCAAACTCTGCTTCCAGGATTATTTGATTAAAGTTTGGCGCGCCATCGGTTTTTGCGCGGCGAAGCCATCCAATGGCGGCGTGTTCTTCTCCGAGCAATGCACGACTTTTTGCGTTGAGAATGGCAATCGCATATGTTGGAGTTTGCTGATAGAGGTCGTCCCCTAACGTTGCTGCAATTTTTATATGTCCTGTTTTGAAGGCAAGCTCATGAAGGATATTTAAAAATCCTACAGATAATTTTTTCTGGAGGGGCATCAACAAATTAAAAGCTTCAGTGACTTTCCCTTGGCGCACAAGGATGCCTCCTTGCTGCTCTGCTGCTGCAATATTCACTTTTCCTTCTGGAACTTCTTGTCGAATTTTTTCTAAGTGGGCATACGCTTCTCGGTACTCCCCCCTTGCCGCCTGCTTTTCAGCAGCGCGAATCTCATCCCACCATGCCTTATCGCCATCCTGCTCGACAACGCCTCTAAAAGCACTCCAAGAACGATAATTTTCGAACGCAAAAAAGAAGAAGAAAATTCCAGGGAACATCATTCCCACCCCAAAAGCAGCTAATCCTAGAATTCCTGCGAGAGCCATTCCAAAGAAATAAGCTAAACGCACGCCACGGAATCCCATTAACGCCTCTAGAACAACTGTCATTAAACGTCCGCCATCTAAAGGAGGAACAGGACACAGATTAAACAGTGTCCAAAACACATTCATGTAGAGGGTAACAGTCAAAATATAATTAAAAATAGGAGAAATATCCGCTTCAAAGCGATTCAACGTAAAAAATGCTGCTGCTGCGAGAGCGAATCCTGCCAGAGGCCCATTCAAAACGATCAAAAACTCCTGCCAAAAAGAGAGCTTTTTTCCGCTGCGCTGCGTATAGCCTCCCATCCCTGTCAATGTAATGGCTGCGCGTTGTCCGAAGGCCCGTGCTGTTAGAGCGTGTCCGAGTTCATGAACGACGATCGAAATTAAAATAATTCCTATCCATAGCATCGTAAGAGGAATCGAATACGTTCCTAGCCATCCGATGAAGGCGGCAAGGATCCAAAAGAAGGGTTGTACGCGTATAGGAATTGCAGCGATCACTTATTTCACCATCGAATCAAAAAGACCAGTTTTCATTAATGCGAGCCCCATCTCTGCGGGCGATTCTGCAACGAAAACACCGGCAGCCTTGAGAGCGTCGATTTTTCCTTGCGCAGTGCCTTGACCATTAGAGATAATCGCTCCGGCATGGCCCATGCGGCGTCCTGCAGGGGCTGTCTTTCCTGCGATGAAGGCAGCGACAGGTTTTGTGCAGTAGGATTTTATCCACTCCGCCGCTTCTTCTTCGGCGTCGCCACCGATCTCTCCGATCATCAGGATCGCCTTTGTTTCTGGATCGTTTTCAAAGAGTTCCAAGACGTCGATGAAGTCGGTTCCATTGAGAGGATCTCCTCCAATGCCCACACAGGTACTCTGGCCTAGACCGAGCTGTGTTGTCTGCCAAACGGCTTCATATGTTAAGGTTCCAGATTTTGAGACTATGCCGATGTTTCCACGTTTGTGGATGTAGCCGGGCATGATTCCAATTTTGCATTCGTCCGGAGTGATCACGCCGGGACAGTTGGGTCCGATGAGTCTGCTGCGTGTGCTGAGACGCATTACTTGACTCACTTCTAGCATGTCACGAACGGGAATCCCTTCTGTAATACAGATGATAAGCGGAATGCCTGCTGCTTCTGCTTCTAAAATCGCGTCAGCAGCAAAAGGTGGCGGAACAAAAATCATGGTCGCGTTACATCCTGTCACAGCTTTTGCTTCTTCGACAGTGTCGAAGACGGGCAATCCGAGAATTTCTTGTCCGCCTTTTCCTGGAGTGACTCCTCCAACAAAATCGCTCCCATAGGCGAGACACTGTTCAGTGTGGAAACGTCCGGCCTTTCCTGTAATTCCCTGTGTGATGACTTTCGTGTTTTTATTCACTAAAATTGCCATAATTCCTCCCGCGCCGCAGCGACAATTTTCTCTGCAGCATCCGCAAGGCCGTCGGCGACGACAATGTTAAGCTTGGAATCCGCTAGTTTTTGTTTTCCTTTTTCTACATTTGTCCCTTCCATCCGTACAACTAAAGGAACTTTCAGACCGATATCTTTTACCGCAGAGACGACACCTGCTGCCAGTGTTTCGCAGTTCATGATTCCACCAAAAATATTGACTAAGATGGCTTTCACATCTGGATCTGACAAAATAATTTTGAATCCTTCCGCGACTTTTTCTTCTGAGGCTCCCCCACCCACATCGAGAAAATTAGCGGGACGTCCTCCGTAGTATTGGATGATATCCATCGTTGCCATCGCCAATCCAGCTCCATTGACCATACAGCCAATATCCCCTTCGAGCGCAATGTAGGCGAGATCAAACTCTTTTGCACGTGCTTCGTTCGAGGGGACTTGTGTCGGATCGTAGTAGGAGGCGATCTCTTGCTGACGATAAGCCGCATTGTCGTCCATGCTCAACTTTGCATCAACCGCAAGGATATCCCCTGTAGGAGTTTCCACCAACGGGTTGATCTCTAGGAGCGATGCATCGGTATCAATAAAAGCTTTTGCCAATGCTGCGACCGTTTTTTTCCCTTTCTTCGCAACATCCCCTTTCCATCCCATGAATTTGGAGATCTGCTCCAGCTGATAAAGCTTTAGGGCACCATCGAGAGCAATAGGAAACGTACGAATGCGTTCCGGCATCTTTTCCGCAATCTCTTCGATGTCCATTCCGCCTTCAGGAGAAACAATCAACCGCGCCTGGGCATTGTTTCTATCAATAATAGCACCCACATAATATTCTTTTTTTATATCGCTTAATGCAGAGATCATTACCTTATGAGCGATCACTCCGGCAGGTCCTGTCTGATTATTAATGATCTGCATACCAAGCATCCGACGGACCTGATCCAAAATTTCTTGTCTGCTATGGGCCAATTTTACGCCGCCAGCTTTTCCTCTTCCACCTGCATGAACCTGAATCTTAACGACAGCATTCTCAAATCCTAGCTCATCAATCGCCTTCTCTGCTTCCCCTATGGTAGAAACAACGCGAAAAGGAGGAACAATCACTCCATATTTTTCTAAGATGAGCTTCGCCTGGTATTCGTGTGTATTCATTCTTTTGACCCCAAGAATTTGTTGATCTGCTATAATCTACATATACCTGAATCTGGAACGAATTTCTATGGAGATTTTAAATAATGGTCATAAACTTCCTTAAGTCGAGCTACGAAAAAGTAAAAAGCACACTCTCCAAGACGGGATCCCTACTAGGCAATAAGATCCGGTCTCTCCTGGTCGGTGAAATCAACGAAGAAACCTTAGAAGCCTTAGAACAAACACTTTACGAAGCAGACATCGGCGTCGCCACAACAAAACACATCATCACTCATGTCCGCGCTCTCCATCTAAAAAATCCGCAGATGACGGCAGAAGAATACTTCAATGCCATCCGCGATGACCTCATCCTTTTACTCAATCAACTTCCTACAACGCTAACCGAAGCCCCCGCCGACTCCCCTACCATCATTCTTATTGTCGGCGTCAACGGAAGCGGAAAAACCACAAGCATCGCAAAGCTCGCCCAACACCTAAAATCAAACGGGAAAAAAGTACTGGTCAGCGCATCCGACACATTCCGCGCCGCCGCCGTCGACCAATTAGAATCGTGGGCATTACGCATTGGCGTCGACATCGTAAAAGGCGCTCCTAATGGTGATCCCTCCGCAGTCGCCTTCGACGCCATCACCGCTGCAAAAGCACGAAAAGCCGACGTTGTCTTGATCGACACCGCAGGCCGCCTTCAAAATAAAATCCCTTTAATGCAAGAACTAGAAAAAATTAAACGCACCTGCAACAAGCTCTGTCCAGGAGCCCCCCATGAAACGCTGTTGGTTTTGGATGCCAACACCGGACAAAATGGAATCGACCAAGCAAAAAGTTTTCATGACTACACGCCTCTTACAGGAATCATTTTGACGAAGCTCGACGGTTCCTCTAAAGGAGGAATCGTCATCGCTACGCAAAAACAACTCAACCTCCCCGTCAAATTTATTGGGGTCGGCGAAGGGTTAGACGATCTCAAACCTTTCGATCCTTCCACTTTCGTTACTACCCTTTTGGAGTAATTTCCACCTTATTTTTATTAAATCTTTATCAAATTTATTTTAAATAATAAATTTGACATTACCCATTAGTTAAACTATAATGAGGTCAAAGGGATATATACCTTAACTTTTTGATAGGGTAGCAGAAAGTTTTTCATAGTATAAAGTTTTTAAAATGAATCCTTATACTGGTCTAAAGCATCATTAGAACAAGAATTTAGATAATAATTGTCTATTCGTTCTAAAAGCTGAGTCCTTATGACCCATGACCGAAAAACCTTCGAGCGCCCTATCCCTTTTGTTATACCACGGTTCGGGTAAATTTTGGCATTTCGACTCAGCCAAATGTCAAAATTTATCCGAGCCGTGGTATAGTTTTATTTGAAACCGGGAGTGTTTATGTACCGATTCATAAAAGACAAAACCTTTGGCGTTTTATTTACTCTTGCTGCTTTAACCATCGTATTTAGCACATCTCAAGCCGTTGCAGATCGTGGCGGCCACGGGGGACATCATGGTGGTGGTGGTCATTATGGCAATCATCACGATGGCAATTGGAATGGTCGTCACGGCGGGGATTGGGGAAGAAGTAATTCCTATTATTATGGTAATGGTGGTTACTATAATGGGTATTATGGTCCCTATAATAATGGATATTACTACTACAACGATCCTTATTATAACGATCCCTATTATGACGATGATGGAGGATTATATTTCTATTTCGGTTTATAAAAATAATACAGGAAGGACATCATGAACAAACTAACAATAAATAGTCTAAAGCGGTGCATTTTTTGTGGAGCCCTCGCAATGATGGCCTTCAGCACATCCCCAGTGCTAGCAGAAAGGGGTGGAGGTGGCGGACACGGCGGTGGAGAACATGGTGGTGGTGAATTCCATGGGAATGGCGGCGAACGTGGCTTTGACCATGGCGACGGTTTCAATGATCATCGTGGAAATTGGGAGGGCAATCATGTCGACGTCAATTATGATGCCGGATTTATAAGTCCTTATGAAGGTAATGAATATTACTATAACGATCCTGATATGGGCAACGAGGACATGGGAGACGATTTCACCGACCAAAATTTCGTTAATTAATCCTTAAGGAAACTTAGGGAAATGAGAGGCCTGAAGAGCGACCATTTATGGTTATACCGTTCGTGTTTCAAAATTTGATTTTTGAATCACGAGCGGTATATTCTTTCAGGCCTCTTTTTTTTAAGTCAAAAGAAAATAGACATTCGTCAACACTTCAAACACAACAAATGTTGCCAAACATGCAAGAAGAACTTTTCCTCCTGGCAATGCATAAGAAGTATGCATCCCTTTTACATATCTTCGTTTCCACACCATTAAAATTGGCAGTAGTCCCAAAAGTAGCGCGCAGCCAAATCCTCCTGCATAGTTCAATGCAACCAAAAATAAATTAGGATTGTAAAGCGAAACAATCAGAGGGGGAACAAAAACGATTCCGCTCAATACAATTTTCCCTACCGGTGTCTTTTCAATTTTAAGACCGTCGGCAAGAAAATCAAATAGTCCTAATGTCACTCCAAAAAATGAAGTCACCAATGCAAAAAATGCAAAATATTGTCCCACAATATAGACAGAAGGATTGTGCAAAAAGTTGCGTAAAGGATGCACCGCATTGTCATTATTAGACAAGGCTTCTGCTAGGCTTCCAGGACCAAAGCGAGGAACAATCCCTAAAATCAATGCCTGCCAGACGATATACGTTAAAAAAGGAATCGAGCTTCCAATGATGATGGCTTTTCGCGTTTTTTTTTCATCATGTCCCATGTAATTGACAAGCGTAGGAATGATCCCCTGATACGCAAAAGCAGTAAACGCAACAGGAAGTCCCATCAACGCCAACGACCAATCCGTTTCTAACAGCTTTTCCACTTTTACATTGGGTGCACCCAAGACAACGAATGTCAAATAGGAAATCGCTAATCCGATCATCATCACCGCATTCACTTTTCCAACAATACGCGTTCCCGCATAAATCATAGGTCCAAAGAAAAGGACGAAAAGAAAAGGTCCCCATTGTGCAGGAATAATCGAAGGAAAGGCTTGCGCCAATAAATTTCCACATCCAGAAATATAAGCCAGCGTTAACGAGTAAAATAAAAAGAGATAAAGACACCAAGAAAATATTTTTCCGCCTATCCCTAATGTCTGCTCCGCCATCGTGACGATATTCGATTCTTTTTTCATCGACAAGGCCACTTCAAGAAAGAGAAGGCCGGTACACGTCATCAGTCCCCAGCACAAAAAATAGACGAGCACAGAGGGGAAAAATCCACTCAATCCCGTCTCTATCGGTAGCGCAAGCATTCCCCCACCGATAGACGTACCCGCAACGAGAAGGGCTCCGTTGAAGACCGTCCCCTGTTTATTAGTCATTATAAAATATTCCTTTTAAATATAATTATATACC
>CAYIYO010000012.1:0-42697 GCA_964367715.1 uncultured bacterium | reverse complement strand
ATGTCACACACAAAATATGGAGCGGCAACGCCGCGGCAAGGAAGCGTGCGGAACCGTGGTATAGACCTTAACTACTTTTTGGCAGATAGGGATAATCGGTGGGATTATATGTTTCTTCGTCGTAGAGTTCGAGTTGCTGGCGGTGCCATTGAATGTCTTCGGTAAAGAGGGAAGTGACAACACCTTCAACAAGACGATTTGTTCCGTAAAGAATTCCTTCTATATTTGCAATGACCATCCCTTGACTTAGTGATGCGCCGTAGTTAAAGCAATAAATATGCTTTAGATACGGAGCATCTCCTTCTTTTTTTTCGATAAATTCAAAGTGAGGACCCAGATAAGGAAAGAGAGCGGACTGAGGAAACTGTTTCCAGGTTTCTGTTGGGAGTTTATCTTTCCATAATAAGATCTCTTTTTCGATGAGATGCAGTTCAGGACGTTGGGTGCTATCGACAGAAAATCCTGTTCCCAAGATCAAAAAATCGTAATTCAATCGACCTTTGTTTGTTTCTAAAATGATCTCCCTATTTTTTTCATAGGCGTTGTTGATTGAAGTATTTAAATGAAAATAAAAGTTAGGATATCCGTTAACACGTTGGAGAACATCGGTAGGTGGAGGAGCTCCGTACGAAGCCACATAATTAAAAAGCTGCCATTTTTCCTCATCTAAAAGAAAAGAAAAACCGTGTAAAAATCCTAAATGAAAAAATTTATAGTACTTATTAACATTGGGAACAGCAGAGCGACGAATGATCATTTCCACACACGATGCGCCACTTTCTAATGCGACAGCTGCTGCATCAAAAGCGGAGGCTCCGGCCCCAATGATTCCTATTTTTTTTCCTTCTAGCTGCTTTGCTTCAAAGACCTCACTCGTATGCACGTAAAATGAAGGAGAAAGTTCTTTCATCGATTCAGGGATTTCAGGAGGACCGAATCCTTTGACTCCTGTTGCTAAGATTACTTTTCGCGCGAGGACAGATACCTGTTGTCCTTCATTGTCAAAAATTAATTCTATTGCATTTTCATGAGGAAGGAGAGTGAGCAGTCGGTATTCGTTTTTAAGAGGAAGATTCAGAATTTCACGGTACCAGTTAAGGTAGGACATCCATAAAGGACGAGGGATCGACTCAAGAAACTCCCAACTTTCTGATCCGTATTGCGCCTGGTACCATGCACGAAAAGTTAAGGAGGGGATTCCCAAAGCGGGACCGACATCGGTTTTATCAGAACGCAGGACGCGCATGCGGGCGTATGTCACCCAAGGTCCCTCTTTTCCCGACGCATTTTCATCAAAAATTTGAATGTGATGGACGCCCTCGCGCTTCAATCCAAAAGCGGCAGCCATTCCTGCAAAGCCGCCTCCAACGATGGCGACATCGAGAACATCTTTGGATTCATGCGTTCGTGTCCATGGGCATCCCGGATAATTAAGAAAATTGAGATCTTTTTCCAGCCGAAGCTCTAGCTTTTGTAGGGATGGGGAGCTGTTTTCAGAATATAGAATAGGGACGAAAACAAAAGAAAGGCACGAAAAAAAGAAAAAAATGGGGGGTAGTGGCATTTTAGTGCTCCTTAGTAGTGATTTATTTCTACCATAAGAATCGATGTAATGCGCACAAAAAAATCTTATTTTTTATTTTTACCACAGAGCTCAAAGAGAACACAGAGAGCGGCAATCGTAATTTTATTCAAAATTTTTCATTAATAAGAATTACAGATTCTCTCTGTATTATCTGTGGGCTCTGGGATAAATAATGAAATTATTTGCGGAGGCGGAAGAGAAAAAAACTTAGCAGGACAACGGCCGATAGAAGACCCGTTCCTTTCCAAAACTTAGAAACAGAAGAGGGGGAAGAGGGGGGAGAGGGCTTGACCTCTGATTGCGTGGAAGGCTCATTTTTAATGGGGGGCTCATTTTGTGCGACAGTCTCGTTCGACTTTAGATTGAGTTTTTTGGAAAGGTAGAATCCCCACGTTTCTTTGACATCATTGACAGCAAAGAGAGGAATTGCTTGCAGTTGCTTTCCTTGTTCTGTCGAAAGGCGTAGTTCTCCGATGCGTTGGTCTTTGAAAAGAGGGGGTGTAATTTTATCCCATGAAAGCGTGCATTTAATTTTTGGTTCTTCGGCAGGATAATAGTCGATGCACACATCATTTTTGATGTAAGATTGAATGGTTTTGGCGGCTCCGTCTAGATTGAGGGCAAAGCGTTGCGGTCCTTTTTTTAGGAGGATCCGTTGGACTGCTGTTTGACTAAACGCCGCTTCAAACATTTTTTTTGCATCTTTAAAAATATCTTCGCGTTCCTTCGTTTTCATTAGGACCGCGATCAGCGTTCTTCCATCGTGTGAGGCTGCTGCGACAAAAGTATGGCCGGCGTCGGAGTGAAAGCCTGTTTTTACTCCGATCGCTTTCGAATAAAAGAGTTTTCCATTTCGGAGAAGTTTATTTGTTTGAATGAGAGTAGAAGCATCTTGTTTGTTTGTTTTTGGGCGTGTGTAGCGGGCTGTTTTTACAATTTCGCGGAAGAGAGGGTAGTGAAGTGCTTCTTTTGTGATGATGGCCATTTCGTAGGCTGTCGTTTTATGTTTTGGGTGATGAAGACCGTGAGGATTGCAAAATGTGGTATTTGTGCAGCCGATTTCTTTGAGGTATTGATTTAATTCTTCGACAAAGGCCGGAATGGTGCCCCCGACATGTTGGGCGATGACATTTGCTGCATCGTTACCTGAGGCGATCATCATTCCATAGATAAGATCTTTAAAGGAAAGGATTTCTCCTTTTTTAATGCCGATGTGGGAGCCGTCGGTAGTGAGCCAGAAGGGAGGGAGCTTGTAGTTGGAGCGACGGCGGGCTTCTTCTGTGACCGTGGCGATTGATTCATGTTCAGCTGCTACGGGAACATCCATCGCATGTCCTTGAACCTTAAGGGCATATAGCGCAGTCGCCACCTTTGTGATACTTGCAGGAAAACGTTCGGTGTGCGCATTTTTTTCGTATAGGATGGCTCCGGTATCTGCGTTCATAAGGATTGCAGATTCTGCGGAAACGGAGAGAGAAAGGGTTTCTCCGTGAAGGACCACAGGGGCACTTATCCATAAAAAAAGAGCAAAAAGTGTCGAAAGCCGTTGCATAGGTCTCGTGTTATAGTCTAATGATGGTCATCGCAATATTACACTATTCCCCCTCCATATCCAACTAAAAAATTATGGCATGAAAATTGCTTCCTTGCTAGGGAATCGAACGAGAATGAGAAGGGTTAAGGCAATTTATGGACAATCATCTTGCGCTGATAGAAGGCTACTATAATAAGTATATTAGTGATTTATCCGAATGGATCCCTGAGGGAATCCTTGATGTTGACATTGAAGTTTTGCATCGGATGGAATTATTAGAATACTATAAAGTTGATAAGAAAGACTCCACTCTTACCCGTTATTTTCATGTTGTCGAGACAGAGGAAAAAATTACCCTTATTAATGAGCAGTTTATTGTGTGGATCATTCCTGATCGAGTGGGAGAAGTGGCGATTACGTATGCGTTAATCGCATTAAATCAGGACAATGTTCCTAAGTTGGAGATGGGATTTTCTGCTGCTGGAATTTATAATACGTCGCGATTAGTTTTACGGGTTTTGGAGAAGTATTTAATGGAAATACAGGAAAATGAAGAGACCTTGAATAAAATCAAAGAAAAGACAAAAAATTAGAATTTTCAACCTAGTTTTTTGTATTTCGTTAGGGAAAGAACGTTCTTTCCGTCTTCGTACCAATAGTCGACTTTATCCATCATTTGAAAAATTAAAAAGAGACCATAGCCGTTAAGAATTGCTTTTTCGATGTCCGGCTTTTGTTCTGCCGCGGGACATTTTTTTGAAGCGCGGACCGGATCGAATGGGACTCCCCTATCTTCGATGATTAGTGCAAAAGTTGAATCCTCATTTTTTGGACAGGTGATGTCGATATAACACTCTTCTTTTTTCTTTTTATAGCCGTGGGTGATGATGTTGATGAGGACTTCTTCTACGGCGAGTTCAATATGAGAGACTTCTAAAGGAGAGAATTGGAGAGCGCGTGCTTGATTGCAAATGCGTTGCATCATCAACGGAAGTTGATCGATGGTAGCGGAAAAAGTATGTTTTATCGTCATCGTCTATCCTGATCTCAACTGGTATCAAAATCTTACCAGGCTTCGTTCACATATTCGACAATTTTTTTTGCCAACTCTTGATGTAAGGGTTCTTGGATTCCATCTTTTGCATCATCGACATCTGTCAATTGTCCTAATGAGAAGATATTGACGCCATCACGACTTGTGTAGTAGTCGTGGTCAAAGTCTTTACTCGCTGAAATAATGATAGGCCCCAGAATTTGTTCTCCGGAGTAGCTATCGCATACAACGAATTCGGCAAAGATGGTCATCCGCATTTCGGTCGGAATAATCGTATGATCGAGTTCTCCGTCCTTTTCGCGATCATATCTAAAGCCGATATTTTCTTCACGTAAATCGACAACTTTAACTTTTAAAATAAGCTGCCCTGAGCGTTGGGAATATTGTAATCCGCCGGAAAGAGAGAACTGTTTCACTAGGGCGGCGGTGAGATCGCCTTCGACATCGCCTTGGACGTAGGGGATGGAAATCGTTTGATAGAGATCGGGGATGGAACCTTGGCCTGAATGGTATCCACAACTAACTAATGTTAAATATGTTAATAAAAAAAGACTAAACGATTTTTTCATCACATTTAGGACTCTAGTGTGCTGAAGTCATCGATTTTAACCTCTTTTTCATTCTTTTCTTCTGTTTGTTCTGCAGGCGCTTGGGGGCGGGATTCTAGTTGTTGTAAGAAGTCCGGACAGATAATTGCAAGACGTCTGCGGGAGCAATCGGCAACGGTGGTGTCGGGAAACTTATTGATTGTGCTTTCGTAGTAGATGACCGCGGCATTGACTTTGCATGTTCTTTCGTAGAAGCGTCCGGTATCGTATAGACCTTTGGCGTAGACTTCTTTGATCATGCGAACATTTTGTTCTGCTTCTTCGACTAGCTCTTCTCTTGGGAATTCTTGTCTAAACTTTTTTGTGTTTAATTCGGCGAAAGCGAGAAGATCGGGATTTTGGAATTCGTACATGCTTTGGTCGAGGTAGATACGGGTGATATTAAGATAGGCGTCTGGAGTCAGTTCGTATTTTGGGAAGCGGCGGATCAATGATTGAAATGCTTCGATAGCAGAGCGCCATTCATGCAGTGACCATAGGAGGTAGCCTTTGGAATAGAGCGCTTGTGCGGCGAGTTCTTGAGAAGGAACAGCGGCGATGACATCGTCATAAATTTCTACTGCCATTTCGACTCCGGAAAGGCATTTGGGCAGTTGTTTTGTGCCGAAGGGACGACGTTTGGCTCCGCAGCGAAATTGTTCGGCGATGGCGTACTTGTATTCGACCGCTTCTTGAAAGTAGCGGGGGTTATTTTTTCCTTTGAGGTAATCGGTGAACGCGCAGTTGGCGAAATCGTATTCTTCAATTTCGAAATCGGCAACGCCTTTAAAAAAATAGGCATCTTGTTCAAAAGAGGAGCCTGGGAAGCTGTAGATGATCACGTTAAACTGGTAGGCTGCTTCATGCCAATCCTTGTTTTCCATTGCTTTGCAGCCGCGCTGGAAGTGTTCTTGAGGGGCATAGATGGCTTTTTCGTCAGCGTTATGAATTTTTCCATCTTGAACGATAAAGGCGGCGTGACCTGTTGAGGAGAGGGTTGTCAACGCAAAGAAAAAACTATAAAAAAGAGAGTGGTATGACATGAGTGGTTCCTAAAGTATTAAACCTTGAGTAAAAAAAATTGTAAGCCATTCTAACATATTCTTCAATCAAGAGTTACAACTCTTCGACGTCGGTGATCGATTGAATCTTTTTCAGCTTTTGTTTTAGTTCGAGCGAAGGAGCGACACCCCAACGCGTGTCGATGTTGAGGGCGGCGAGTTTAGCCTCTTGGCGATAGAAATCGATTTCTATGGGAAGAGGTCCACGGTGTGCTGCGAAGATCTCTTTTATCAATAAGATATGACTATGACGTGTTTTGTCGATGTCGAGACGGACAGATACCTTTGTAATGGCCACTTTTTCTTCCTTCGGTTTTTCATCTTTTTTCTTTTCTTTATCCTTTTGACCGTTGGCGATGGCGCGTTGTTGCCGTGCGATGTTGTGTTTGATTTTGTCGAAGGCGGCGTCGCATTCGGTCACCATTTCTTCGCTTGCTTTGGTGAGATCGTCGAGCCAGCGGCAAGAGAGACTGATGTCTCCTTCCTTTTTTTCCGATTGAAGAACGGCATAAAGGAGTTGGTTTTCTTTTAGAAGGTGTTGTTTTTCTTCGTAGAGATCGGACCAGATAGGAAGTTCGTGACGATTGATGCCATCGCTGATTGTTAGAATGGCAAATTTTTTCTGTGTTTTTTGCGAGACACGGACTTGTGCAGTTTCGACAATGAAGGCAGAGCGAAAGACGGCCGAGTCCGGCAGAGTGTGGAGGTGGGCGATGGGAACGCAGGAGAGACGATTTAGGACTTTTTTATGCGCATCCATCGGATGCCCTGTAAGGAAAAATCCGAGAAGTTCTTTTTCTTTGAGGAGGAGATCGATGGTTGAGCGCTGTTGTTTAACTTTTGGTGCCTTTGAGAAGCGCGATTCGTCACTGTCGCCGAGCATGGCAAAGAATGTCATGACGCCCGATTCTTTTTCTTTTTGTTCTTTGAGGGCCGATTCGTAGATTGGTTCGACACTTTCGCGTAGTTCGTCGCGTGACCAGCCGGTGAAGTCGAAACATCCCGCATCGACTAGGTTTTCGATTGCTTTTTTGCCTACTGTTCGTTTGTCGATGCGTTTGATGAAGTTGTAGAGGCTTGAGAAGTGGCCACGGGTTGTCCGTTCTTTTATTGTGACTTCGACGACGCCTGTGCCGATGCCTTTTATTCCTGACATCGAAAAGCGAATGCCTTGTGGAACGGCTGCGAAGGTGATTCCTGCTTCGTTGATGTCTGGGGGAAGCATTTTTATTCCCATCGCTTGCGCTTCGGAAATAAATTTCGCCACCTTTGTGATGTCGTCGCTATCGCAGGTGAGGAGGGCGGCCATCCATTCTTTTGGATAGTTGGCTTTCATATAGGCGGTGACGTAGGAGAGATAGCCGTAGGCGGCAGCGTGGGATTTGTTGAACCCGTAGGAAGCAAATTTTTCCATTTTGTCGAATATTGCTTTCGCCGTTGCTTCGCTGATGCCATTTTCTTGAGCGCCCAGACTGAATTTTTCGCGCTGCTGGAGCATCTGCTCGTGGTCTTTTTTTCCCATCGCGCGGCGTAGCACATCACCTTCCCCTAACGAATAGTTGGCCAGACGGCTGGCGATTTGCATCACCTGCTCTTGATAGACCATGATTCCGTATGTTTCTGAGAGAATGTCATTCATCCATTCGTGATCGTACTCGATCGGCTCGCGGCCGTGCTTACGGTTGATGAAGGAGGGAATCATATCCATTGGACCGGGACGGTAGAGAGCGCCTACCGCGATAATTTCTTCGAAGCAGTCGAGGTGAAGCTGACGGGCGAGGTCTTGCATGCCGCCGGATTCTAACTGGAATACGCCAAGAGTTTTTCCCTGGTTGAGAAGGTTGAACGTCGGCATGTTGTCGAGAGGGAGGTCGACCCAATCGATGGTGACTCCCGTGTTCACTTTAATTTCGTCGACGCAGACTTTTATTGCTGTTAGAGTTTTTAGACCGAGGAAGTCGATTTTAAGCATGCCGACGAGTTCTACCGGTTTCATCGAGAATTGGGTGACTGGCATGTCACTGTCTTTTGCGTTGCAGAGAGGAATAAATTGCGTGAGCGGTTCGCCGCTGATGATGATGCCTGCGGCGTGAATGCCCGTGTTGCGAATGGATCCTTCGAGGATTCTTCCCATGTCGATGATGCGTTTGGCGTCTTCATCTTCGTGGTACATCTTTTTCAGGTCCAGGTCTTTCTCTAGAGCTTTTTCGAGGGTGATATCGAGTTCTTCTGGAACTAGCTTTGCGATTTCGTTCACTTTTGATAGAGGGACACTTAGTACACGACCGACGTCTTTGATTGCCATCCGGGCTTTCATTGTGCCGAAAGTGATGATCTGTGCGACGTTTTCTTTTCCGTACTTTTGGAGTGTGTAGTTGATGACTTCTCCGCGACGGCCCATGCAGATGTCGACGTCGATATCGGGATAGGAGATCCTTTCCGGGTTGATAAAACGTTCGAAGAACAGATGGAAGCGGAGAGGTTCGATATCGGTGATACCGATGAGGTAGAGGACGATGGATCCTGCTCCTGAGCCTCGTCCGGGACCGACCGGGATGCCTTGACTTTTTGCCCAGTGGATGAAGTCCCATACGATGAGAAGGTAGTCGCACATGCCTTTGGGAGCGATGACACTCATTTCATATTCAAGACGTTGACGGACGACTTGCATCGGCTCTTGGCCCGGATAGATTTCTGCAATTTTAGCGAGACGTTCTTTGTTGTAGCGTTTGGGAATTCCATTTTCGCATAGTTGACAGAGGTATTTTTCTACCTCTACCGCACGTTCTTCTGCAGAGAAGGTTTTTCCTTCGAGGGAGGGGGGGATGTAGACCGGGTAGTGCTTTGTATCAAAGTCAATTTTTAAGTTGCATTTATTTGCGATGGCAAGCGTGTTTGATAACGCGTCCGGTTGGTCGGAAAACAGTGCAGCCATTTCTTCTTGCGATTTAAAATAGAGCTCGTGAGAAGGGTAAGTGCGGCGTTTTGGATTTGCTACGCGGAACTTTGGATTTCCTAAAGAGTCTTTTTCCCAAATTTCGCACGGTTCGCCGGATTGGACATTGAGAAGAATTTCGTGTGCGCGCCAGTCTTCGCGGTTAATGTAATGCGAGTCGTTTGTGGCGACGAGAGGAACATTTAATTCTTTCGAGGCCGAGATGAGGGCCTCGTTGATGCGTTCTTGCTTTTTGATGTAGTCTTCGTACTGCTGTAGGAGCCATGATTCTTGATGAAAGCCATCTTCGTGCAGTTGGTCTTCTGACATGTGATGGCGTTGAAGTTCTAGATAGAAGTCATCGCCAAAAAGATCTTGTAGCTCTTTAATTTCTTTATTCGTGCTTTCAGGTGTTCCCGTCAATATTTCTTGTGCGATGCGACTGCCACTGGCACCGGCGATGCAGATTAAGCCTTTGTGGTGCTGTTTAAGAACGTCTTTATCGATGCGTGGAAAATAGTAAAAACCTTCGATGTATCCGATCGACGACAGCTTGCAAAGATTGCGGTAGCCTTCTTCATTTTTTGCGAGCAGCACCATGGAATAGGCGACTCTGCCGTTATTATCTTTTGCTTTTTCTGTGCGCGTTGTCGAGGCAACGTAGAAATCGCATCCGATCAATGCTTTTACTCCAGCGCCTTTGCATGCTTTATAGAATTCGACCGCACCGAAAAGGTTGGCATGGTCGGTAAGGGCCATTGCAGGCATTCCAAATTGTTTTGCTTTTGCGGCAAGCTGATCGATTGGTGCAGAGGCATCTAAGATCGAATACTGCGAATGGACATGGAGAGGAATCCATTGAGGATGCGGTGCGCTCATGAAACTGCCTTTGCATTTTCCAATGCCTTGTCTTCAATATGTTGACGATCGCGTATCCCCCACAAAGGAATCAGCAGTAGTACGGAAGCGACTCCACAGAAAAATAGAAACCAGAAAAACCCTTCCCATCCCCACTCCTGAGTGACCTTTCCTAGAGGATATCCCGCGACAGCAGCGCCCATGTAGGCCATCCATCCAATAAACCCTGTCGAGCTCGCAGCCGCTTTTTTATGGGAGAGTTCTGCTGCATGGACACCGATGAGCATTTGTGGACCGAAGATTGTGAATCCGAGCATGAAGACAGCGCAGGAGTCGAGGAGAGGATATCCGTTGGGAATATACCAGAAAGCGAAGATCGAGAGTAGAATTCCTAAAGCAAAAAACGCATTGACCGGACCGCGTTGTGCCTTGAAAAGGAGGTCTGAAGCCCACCCTGCGCATAGACAGCCAAAAAGGCCTCCAATTTCAAAGAGGGAAATAACCCCATTGGCACCTAGCTGTGTGTACCCTTTTGATTCTTTTAAAAATAGTGCCGTCCAGTCATTTACTCCTGTGCGGACAACATAAACGAAAAAGTAAGCGGCAGCAAGGATCCATATGTATTTATTCCGTAACACATATTCAAAAAGAATTTCTTTTGCGCTGAGCTCGTGTTCTTTTTCTCCAGGATTCATTCCTGAATAGTCGTTGCGGAATTTTTCTATTGGAGGAAGGCCTAGCGATTGTGGGGTATCGCGTAAGCGGTTAACAAGGAAGAAGCTTCCCAAAATGCAGATGATGGCAGGCACGTACATTGCCCAGCGCCATCCCCAATATTCGCAACAGACGCCGACAATGAGAGGAATGAGGAAGGATCCGACGTTATGGGAAACGCTCCATGTGGACCACCAGGAGCCCCGCTCTGACTGGGAATACCAATGCGTGAGAAAGCGTGCGCAGGGTGGCCAGCCGAAGCCTTGGAACCATCCGTTCATGCCCCAGAAAATGGCAAACATCAAAAGTGAAGAGGACATTCCAAAAAATATATTAACAACCCCTGTCAAAAAGAGACCGATTGCCATAAAGTAACGCGGATTGGACCGATCGGAAAAAATTCCGCTGGCGAATTTACTGAATCCGTAGGTGATGGAGAGGATGCTGCCGAGAAATCCGAGTTCGCCTTTTGTGAAGCCAAATTCTTCGATAAGTCCTGGGATGGCGAAAACAAAGCTTTTTCTTGTAAAATAGTAGAGGGCATATCCAATAAACATGGAGTAGAGGATGCGAATGCGCCAGTAGCCATAAAGTTCTTTTACTTTTTCTTTATCTTGAATTTCTTCAATGTAAGGATCGGGTTGGAACATCTTAAGGATCGAAACCATTTTTCCTCGTTCTACATCGTTATATTAAATATTATTAAAAAAAGAGAGGTTTCCGGCAATGATCGAAGATTTGCAGATTTTTCTTCAACCTCCAATTGCTTCCTTTCAAGAAAAAACCAAATTTTGAACCACATTCTGTATATACACAAGTGAAATCAAGAGTCGGTTTTTGAACGATGTGAAAGCTCCCTCGATTGACCGATCGAAAGTCGTTTATCAAGAAATATTAACGAATTTTTTATCCTTTTCGTTGACGTAACCTTACATATTATGCTAGAAATTCAACAAATTGATGACTCCCTTAAAGGCCTTTGATGATCATACTTACAGTAAAGACCGGATCCCGCGTAGAAACCCGCGTCTTCCAACAGCAATCGATCCTAGTGGGAAAATCGGGAACGTCCTCTGCTGACATTGAATTAAATGAGCCGGGAATCGAAGCGTCGCACGTCCGAATTTTTGCTGAAGAGGGGCGTTACCTCGTCGAAAATATTGCAAATGATCCTTTTTTAACCTTGAACGATCTGCCTTTTGGCAAAAAAGCGATAAAAAATCAGGATACCATTCAAGTTGGTAATACTGTGATTGTCTTTGAAGAAAAGAAGAGAGAACCATCTTTACCTAAAGACACCCATCAATTAGACACTCCCTCACTGATTAGTATTGTCGAACAACGCATCGAGGAGCGCCAGCATCAAAAGAGCGCCCCCCTTCCCCCAAAGCAAGAAGAAAAGAAAATATTTGATTGGAAGAAAGAAGAAGAAACGCTTGACGTTGAGTCTTTATTAAAAGAAGTGGAAGAACTCGACTCCGAAGGGTATCTTTTAACAAACGAACGTCCTGGTGAGAAAGAGATAAAAAAGGAAGTTCCGCTTCCCCAACAACAAAAAGCAGCAGAAGAGCCCGGGGCCCCCCCTGCACCTGCTCCACAAAAGACTCCCAAACGTCCGATCGAAGTCTATGACTCTGCCAATGATGAGCCTGAAGTCCCTTTTATTGATCCAGCAGCAGAAGCACCTAAAAATCCTTCTCCTTTGGGCAGCCCTGCTATATGGATCACCTTACTCGCCCTCTTTTTCTTTTTAAGTGCAATCGTCTCTTCTGGAGTATACAGCCGATTAGAAGAGAAGGCAGCAGTCCAAGAATTAAAGGCTGCTTCGGGCATTGCCGATGTTGCACTCGCCCTCACCTATGCACAAATTAATGCGATCAAAGCGCCCCAGCAGAATTGGAGTGATCCCGACTTTTTAAATCAAAATATTGCTGCGGTTCTTTCCGCCCATCATCGTTCAATTGCAGAACTGGACCATCATGGACATATTCTCAATACTGATTATATGTTAAGGATTTATACTAATAGCGACATGACGCGTTACCTGATTATTGCGCAGCCGGAAGCGAGTTTAACACAATGGTTGGTGCCGAAGAGTTCGATTATTCTCGATTCAACGAAGATGGAACTGCGTAAGAGCGACGACCTCAAAGGATTAAATCGTTTACTTGTGAATGCGGGTGCCCTTAATGATGAAGGGGGCCCTTCCGTCCTTGCTCTCGTTAATGGGGGAGAAATTATTCCTCTATCTTCGTTAGCGGATGCTTCTAATCAAAATGGCTTTGCTCCTCCGAAAGCACTAGAACATGTGCGTCCGGGTGCAGAAAATCTTGTGTACAATGCGCCACGCTATTCGAAAGTTGGTGAGCAGCTGCTGCAGGAAGCGATTGCGTTGGCAAATCATCGAGGCGAAGGAGTTGAATTTAAAAAGTTTCAGGATGAACTAAAAGTGATCAATCGCTTCCCAAATGTTGTGCTCTACACATCCAAAGGATTGAAGTCGGCATTGATTGGGAAAAAGGCGCTCGAGACATTGATGCCTGGCAACAAGTATTTGATTGCATATTCAAGATATGACAGCACTAAAGGAACAAATAGCCATTTGATTATGGAAGATAGTTCTGCTAAGCAAAAAGACAATGAGATTTCACTTAATGCGCCGATAAGAACGGAGGTCATACCTCCTCCTTCCCCTACTCCTGCAGTCCCTGTCGAGCCAATCCGTGAGAGTGCACGTTTTTCGAATGCGTTCGACAATGAAGTCGATGTGAATAGTCCTCTTTATATTAAAATAGTTTCTTTGCAAAAAGAACGAAAAAAAGCGCTCAAGCCTCTAAGCACTCAGATCATTGAATTGTTACAAAAACAGAACGAAGATTTTGTTCCTAACTTTTCTGAGCGTGTTCATTTGCTGCTAAAAGATTATGAAAATGAAGTGGAAAAGCAACAAAATGCGGCAATCTTTAAATTAAAAAACATCTATCAAGAGCATCATGAAATGTCTCTCTCGGATTTCTCCACCTACGTTAAAGCAGCAGGACTAAAAGGAATTGCTGACGAAAAAAAGAAAGAAGAAGAAAAACCTTCCGTGAATCCTCCTTTTGATGCGGAGAAGTTTCAAAAATATTTAATCAATATTGACCGCGCGCTCGACTTTGAAAGCCTCCTTAATTCGACGAAAGAAATTGCCTCTGTACTAAATTTAGAAAATATTTCGAATGCCAATCATCTCTCCCGCTATCAAAACCGCACGCGGGCACAGGCCATTGAGCGGTTAAACGAATTTCTTTTATCGCCTTACTCCCCTTTGAGCGCCAAGGATTTCACTCCAAAAAATCGTGCGCTACTCGTTGAAGTCATGAAAAGTGCATGGATTTCGGATTCCGAGGAACAGAAGTTTTATCTCACCGAATTTGACCACCATAGCAGCGCTCTTTAGTTCCAATTTATCCGATATTATTGATTTGAAGATAAAGGAATAGTCCCGTTATACTTATACACAAGTGAAATCAAGAATCGGCTTTTTCAGCTACTCATCGGTATACGTATTTGATGGTTTAAAAAATTGAGATAAATAAAATGAAATTTACAATTGCTCCTGGCGTGTTTGATATTATTCCGGAAGACGAGAGAGAGCCTTGGCGCAGTTCCTTTTTATGGGAACATCTAGAAGGGAAGATTCGTTCCATTGCCCAGCAATACAGTTTTGACGAGATCAGAACGCCTATTTTCGAGCGCACAGAGCTATTTCAGCGTAGTGTCGGCGAGACAACTGATATCGTCTCAAAAGAAATGTATACCTTCGAAGATAAGGGCAAGCGCATGATGGTCTTGCGTCCGGAAGGAACAGCGTCAACCATCCGTGCCTTTATTGAAAATGGACTTCCTCAAAAAGGCGGGCTTCACAAACTGTTTTACATTGGACCGATGTTCCGCTATGAACGTGCCCAGGCGGGGCGTTACCGCCAATTTCATCAGTTTGGGGTCGAAGCGATTGGAAATGGAGGTCCTGAACAGGATGTTGAGGTCATCGATTTAGCCTATAGTTTATGTACCCAGTTGGGCATTAAAAATCTAAAAGTGAAAATCAACTCCTTGGGAACACCCACGACACGTGCGTTGTTTCGAGAAAAATTAAAAGATTACCTTTCTTCTCATATGGAGGGAATGTCGGAGGATAGTAAACGACGATTTGAAATAAATCCTTTACGAATTCTCGACTCGAAATCTCCGGAAGACCAAAAAATTGTTGAGGGCGCGCCTTCGATTTTGGACTTTCTTGATCCTGCTTCTAAAGCACATTTCGAAAAAGTGCAGGCATTGCTGGCGAAGATGGAGATTCCTTTTGAGATTGATCCTCTCCTTGTGCGTGGACTTGACTACTACAATCTTACCGTTTTTGAAATCATTTCTAGCGAGTTAGGTGCGCACAATACCATTATTGGGGGGGGGCGTTATGATGGACTGATCAAATCGCTAGGTGGACCCGACTTACCCGCTTTCGGTTTTGGATGTGGCTTAGAGCGTCTTTTACAAGTGATGTTGAAACAGATGGTTCCTCTTCCTGAGCGTCCACGTCCTTCCCTATTTTTTATTCCTCTTGGTGAGAGCGCAAAAGAAGCGTGTTTTCTTTTGCAGCATGAGCTGCGTCAACGTGGGGTTGCTGTTGAAATGGAGCTGACGGGAAGAAAATTAAATAAGGCGATGCAGCATGCGAATCAGATCCGTGCAAAATATGTGGCTGTTGTGGGAGAAGATGAAATCAATAGCTTGCGTATCCCTTTAAAAGAGATGGCGACAGGAGAAACGATTTCTGTTCCAATCAGCAGTATTGGCCGTTTGATGGTCCTTGACGCCCATTCAAAAAATTCTGCACTTTTGTGGGAAGAGCTTTCCAAGCCTTTTGACAATCAAGAAGAGAGTGATTTCTTCACAAAAAAAATTGAAGCTGCAATTCAGCAGACAAATACGATGACTCGCACTCTTAAAGAGGCAATCAACACCTTAGGGCAACTTTTACAAAAGTAATTTAAAAAATGGAAAAAATAGAGCACTCAATGCAAATGGACTACCGCCGTACACATACTTGTGGAGCAATTAGAAAAACCGACATCAATACTACCGTGACATTATCTGGATGGGTACATCGCCGACGCGATCATGGCGGCCTAATTTTTATTGATTTACGGGATCGCCACGGATTGACACAGCTTGTGATAAATCCAGAAAATCTCCCAGAAGCACACAAGCTGCGTTCCGAATGGGTGATTTGTGCACGTGGAACGGTTATCCCTCGCGCCGAAGGGATGACGAATCCTAAGCTGTCTACAGGAGATATTGAAATTGATGTAACGGAGATGGAAGTTCTCTCAAAAGCATTGACGCCTCCTTTTTCTGTTAGCGATGATCAGATTGAAGTGAACGAAGAGATGCGTTTAAAGTACCGCTACCTCGACCTTCGACGTGGTAAGCTGACGCAAAATTTAGTGAATCGCCATCGCGCGATGCTTGCCATCCGCAACTATCTTGACACGAATGGATTTTTGGAGATTACGACCCCAATTTTGGGAAAATCTACTCCAGAAGGTGCGCGCGACTATTTGGTCCCTTCAAGAGTATATCCAGGGCAGTTTTATGCGTTACCGCAGTCCCCTCAAATTTTTAAGCAGTTGTTGATGATTGGTGGAATGGACCGTTATTTTCAAGTTGCGGCTTGTTTCCGTGATGAAGATTTGCGTGCGGATCGCCAGCCGGAGTTCACACAAATTGACATTGAGATGAGCTTTGGCGTGCCAGAAGATTTGATGCAGATGATGGAAGGGATGTTAAAGGAATTATTTCAAGAAACATTTGGCATTGAAGTGAAGTTGCCGATGCGCCGATTGACCTATGCAGAAGCAATCGATAATTACGGAACCGATAAGCCGGACTTACGTTTTGGAATGCAGTTGATTAATTTAACGGAGATTGCTCAACGTTCCGATTTTACCGTCTTCAAAGAACAGATCGCCAATGGCGGGACAGTAAAAGGAATTTGTGTTCCTGGCGGAAGCGACATTTCTAGAAAAGGAATTGATGCATATACTGAATTCGTGGGACGCCTTGGCATCAAAGGCTTGGCGTGGATGAAACTCCAAGAGGAAGGCCTTAATTCGAATATTGTCAAATTTTTCTCTCCAGAGCAGCAAAACGAACTGGTGGAAAAGGCAGAGATGAAGACGGGCGACCTCTTGTTTATGATCGCCGACACAACAGAGAAAACGAATCAAGCGTTGGACCATCTTCGTCGCCATATTGCGGAAGATCGCAAGATGATTGATCCAAAACAACACGAATTTCTATGGGTGACGGACTTTCCCTTGTTTGAGTGGAGCGCGAATGAACAGCGCATGGGCAGCGTGCACCATCCATTTACCTGTCCACATCCTGATGATATTGCATTGATGGATACCGATCCTTTACGTGTGCGTTCTTCTGGATACGACATGGTATTGAATGGATATGAAATTGGAGGAGGCTCTCAGCGTATCCATAATACCGATTTGCAAGCAAAGATTTTTGATTTGTTAAAAATTTCGAAAAAGGAGCAAGAAGAGCGTTTTGGCTTCTTCTTAAAAGCACTAAGCTATGGAACGCCTCCGCATCTGGGTATTGCCTTTGGGTTGGATCGTTTGATGATGATTTTAAATGAGACAGATAATATCCGTGACGTCATTGCGTTCCCTAAGACGCAAAGAGCGAGCGATCTCATGATGGAAAGTCCTTCTACTGTCGCTGACGAGCAGCTTAATGACCTTGGAATCAAAATTGACGCTTAACTTTTTAATAGACAATTTTTTAATGATATCCTAAATTATACCCAAGTGAATTCAAAATATGGAATTTTTACCGCGTCATTACCCGGTAAAAATCCATTTTTTGAATTCATGATGAAAGAAAATTTTTTCAACAATCAGGAGACATCTTATATGTTAAAGCTTACGGGCAAGATTGCCATTTCAGGACTCACACTCTCACTGTTGATGGCTCAGCCTTCCGCTTATGCAGAAGAAACACCATTAGATACCCCTCTTCATTCCGCTACAAATGCAGACGCTCCAGCAGCGACGACAACTAACGATATTGATATTAAAGTTTTATCTGAAGCATTTGGACATTTCATCGGCCGCAACCTCAAATCCCCTGGCGTGCAGTTCGATGTCGATAGCATCATCAAAGGAATCCGGGAAGGTGCTGCAGGCTCCCCTTCTCCTATGAACGACCAAGAATATGAAGTCGCCATGATGAAACTCCAAGAAAAAGCCTACGAAACACTATCCAAAGAAAACCTTCAAGCTGCCAATACTTTTATCCAAGAAAATAAAGGCAAAGAAGGCATCATTGAAATTGAACCAGGCAAACTCCAGTACACAATTTTAACACCAAGCAATGGCGTCGAAGTACAGAAAAACGCGACTCCTTTAATCAATTATAAAGGAACTTACATCGACGGCACAGTGTTCGGATCTTCCGAAGAAGTGGGCGGCCCGATAACAATCCCTCTCGACCAAACAATTCCTGGATTTAGCAAAGGAATTGTTGGCATGAAGGAAGGCGAAAAACGCAGACTATTCATCCATCCTGATCTAGGATATGGTACATTGGGTAACCTTCCTCCGAATGCTTTGTTGATCTTCGACATCGAAGTAATGAAAGCAGACGCAGGAAAAGATACCGATATCACAAATCCTTCTTCTAAACATACAGCAGGAAATCGCTCTTCGAATAGCGACCAAGCGATGAATGATGATGAAGACGTTGAAGTAGAAGAGGTCGATATCAATGGTCCAGAAGAAGACTTGGACGATGATGATAAAGATGATGACGATGACGACAAGAATCATTCTGACAGCGTCAACAGCACAAAAAAATAGATTAGAAAAATAAATTATTTTTTATTTAAAAAGGCATTTCTCTAAAAGGGAAATGCCTTTTTTTATTAGGTGGACTAAATTATCCACCAAAGAAATTCTCTGCAACAAAAACATCTATTCCACGTAATCGGTCACGGGGGACATCACTTAAGGCGTGGGCATTGTTTTTATGCTTGCATCGCGGCAGCGATGAAAAACTTATGACCGACCCCGTGACCGGTTACATTTACTGCAAAAAAACTTAAAAAACGGCTATATTTGTAAATTATTTAGTCCACTTAAAACAGATTTCAGGGGGTTATCATGAAAGTTATTTTATATCAGCCGCAAATTCCCCAAAACACCGGAAATATTGTCCGTACTTGCTCAGTGACAGGGACTTCCTTAATCCTTGTTGAACCTTTGGGATTTAGTGTGAGCGATCGTTGGTTAAAACGCGCGGGCCTAGACTATTGGGAAGGAGTTGACGTACAAACGATCGGTGACTTGGAATCCTATTTAGAAAACTATCCGGGACAATTTTGGTTTCTTTCGAGCAAGGCGACGCGTCGTTACTGTGATGTGCATTATCGGGGCGATGATTTGTTAATTTTTGGATCTGAGACGACAGGTTTGCCTGCCTCTTTCTATGATAAGTGGCCAGAACGGTTTTTGACTGTGCCGATGGTAGAGGGGGCACGGTGCTTAAATCTTGCTACCACCGCCGGCATCGTCGTTTACGAGGCGTGGCGGCAGCAAAATTTCAACTAATGCAGATTAGATGAGGTCTTCGACCATTTTCTGTAAGGTTGCTTTGTCACGGATGCCGACGATACGGTTCACTTCTTTCCCTTCTTTAAAGAAAATAATTGTGGGGATGGAAGTGACTCCAAAAGTTTCTGTTGTCTGTTGTGCTGCTTCGATATCTAGCTTTGCAATTGTCGCTTTGCCGCTAAGGGTAGCCGCCAATTCTTCGATGATGGGAGCGATCATTTTGCAGGGTCCGCACCAGTCTGCATAAAAATCGACAAGGGTGACACCCTTTGCGATTGTCTGTTCAAAATTCTGATCGTCCAGATATTTAAGATGTTCTGACATATAGAAACTCCTTCTATGTGATGTTCTGTTATCCCCCCTATTATCTATTAGAATGCCAATTTTTTCCAGTATGATATCGAGATTAAAATTAAAAAAATTACTTTATTCATTAGTTCGAATAAAAACCTCATTTACTGCTAAATTACCATTCTATATACTATTTAATATTATTTAAGGACTCATTATGGAACACAATTTCCTCGTTTTAGCATTTTACCACCTTACCCCATTAGAAAATCCGGCAAAAGAAGTGAAGCTGCACCATCAGTTTTTTGCTGCTCGAGACATTGCCTGCCGCATTTATATTGCGAATGAAGGCATTAATGGGCAGATGAGTGGATCGAAAGAGGCAGCTCAAGAGTATATGGAGTGGATGCATAGCAGGCCAGAATTCAAGGATGTCGTCTTTAAGATTCATACCTGGCACGAGCAGGTGTTTCCTAGGAAGTCGGTTAAGCATCGTAAGCAATTGGTGGCGATTGATGTCGACGTCGACCTGAATGCACGTGGAGAACACGTCTCCCCAAGTCGTTGGAAAGAGATGATGGAGAGCACGCCGGACCGTATTATGTTGGATGTGCGCAATGACTATGAGTGGGAAGTTGGACATTTCGATGGAGCGGAGCGTCCGAATTGCAACACCTTCCGTGATTTCAAGACCTTTACAGAAAATTTAATTGGCAAAGGCAATAGTACGGATACGCCTGTGATGATGTATTGTACGGGAGGAATACGCTGTGAAATTTATTCTGCGTATTTGAAGCAGAAAGGGTTTGAAAAAGTGTACCAGCTGGATGGTGGAGTGATTGGGTATGGACTCAACGAAGGGGCCGAGCACTGGAAAGGAAAGCTTTTTGTTTTTGATGACCGGATGACCGTTCCGATTAGTGAAGAAGAGACCCCTGTTGTTGGAAGTTGCCGCCATTGCCAAGGCAAGATAGAAAACTATTATAATTGTGCGAACATGGATTGTAACGAGCTTTTTCTATGCTGTCCCGACTGTTTAGCGCGTTTGGCAGGATGTTGCAGCGAGACGTGTCATCAGTCGCCGCGGATTCGTCCTTTTCATCATCTTAATCCTCATAAGCCTTTTCGAAAATACCACCATTATTTTGGTGAAAAGAAGAAAAAGGAGGCGCCTTCTAACGTAGAAGGCTAAGGCTTCCAATGTTGGAGGAGGGAAAGGATACGCTGTTTGGTTTCGTCAAGAACGACGGTGAGACCGGGCTTGATCCCCTCTTCCGACAGTTCAAAGGCGCGCATTGTATTGCAGATACGGCCATCTAAACGAACCCCTATTCCTTTTATTCCCGTCATATTTCCCCAGTCACCAAACATTTCTAACGTTAGTTCGCAGGCAGTAATTAAAAAAAGTACCTTTTTGGTCGGATTTGCGTGCACTACGTCGAATATTTTATTGCCGATATAGTGAACGGTAGGGATAGCAAGCTTAACCGTATTTTTTTCTGGTAAATAGTTCATGACTTTGCCGATGAAGCATTGACGACAGACAAGATTTTCTGGATCATGGACGCAGTCATCTGTAAAACGTCCTGATGGGCATTCGAACGGTTTGTGACAGTAGGAAAATCCTACCACAAAAATTGTCTCTTGTTGTTGAAGCAAAGAGGCAAATTCTTCTGTGCTATCGACTCCGTATAGAAAGAAATCTCCTGCTCTTTTATAGGGCTTATTTTTAATGGATGAGTAGAGAAGGCGCCATCCGTATTTAATCGGATGTTTTAAAAAATTTCTTACTATTAACTTACCTTCCCCATGAAAAAGCATGTAATAGAGACTTTTCCATTTAAGATTTTTTGCTGTTGCCGGGGTGATTCCCGCCATTTTAGGGAGGGAGGATAATCCTTTTAAAGGAAGCTGTTGGGAAGCTTTTTCCGCGCCTGCGTCCCATTCTTTTTCATTCCATATACGAAGCTTTGTTGTCATGGGACGAGTATACAAAAAAGCCCTAAACTTGAATATCACAAGTTTAGGGCCCAACCAGGAGGAGTAAATTTTTTAATGAGACGACTTAGGTATTTCCATTATTTTCGTGTAGCCCTTGTCGGATGATTTCATTAGCTGTTGCTTTGACCGTAAGGATACCGTGGTGGAATCCTAACATACGCATGAGTTCGTCGACGTAATTGATTTCTGTTTGAAGGTGGTCATTCAACGATTCGAGATGTGCGATTTTATTTAATAGCTCTTCTGTTGACATGACCTTCTCCTTTTAATTTTTTGGTTAACTTAACAAAATCTTTTTAAATAACGATTATTCCATATTTTCTTCGTCTTGTGCATTGAGCAACTCTTGAGCAGTTTCTTTGATAGAATAGAGACCATCTGGAAAGCCTATGCTGCGGAGGAGGAAGTCGATATGTTGGAGTTCAGAAGTCAGTTGGTCTTGTTGGAATTCTAGGAATGCAATTTTTTGATGTAATTCTTGAGTTGTCATAAAAACGCCCCTTTTTAGCTTGTTTTGTTGTTAAAGCTAAAGCGAAAACTATGCCAACTTTTATGCCCGGGAAGGGTTGGGTTTTAAGATCCCAAAGGAGCATGAATTGCCGGGACCTTTTGGATTGTGAACCATTTTTGTTTTAGACATAATATAATCGATCTATACACAAGTGAAATCAATAATCGGTTTTTGAATTCAGTTGTGTGTAATGAGAGTAATCTGTAAAACCAACCAGGCAGGATCGCTATGTTTTCATTCTTCAAGGATTACTATTGGCAGAGGGGACGTCCCCAGGGGCGGCATCGTTTTGCCGAGGGATTGCCCCCATCAGGGAAAGCGTATAAAATCGTGGTCGATCCCTATTTTAAGCGTTTTACTGTAGAGGAGTATTTGGACGGAAGGTTTCATGAAATTGTGTATGATTCCGCGTTGTTTGATTTTCGTCATTTGAAACCTATCGAACAAAATGCATGGCTAAAAGAATTTATTAACGATTCTACCTGTTTGATACGAAATCAGGACGACCGTATCATTTTGAAGGAAGAGTATCTATTCGAAGAGGGATTATGCCGGGAATGTAAGGTATTTTATCCGAATGGGATCCTTCTTTCTGTGCAAAAAATGTCGTATCGGCAGTTTGGCGATTCTTTTGATGGAGTGGATTTGTATGATCAAAGAGGAAAGGTCGTTGTACACAAAGAGTATAAAACGGATGAGAGTGGAGAGTTCTCAGAGATGTTGAAGGAGGAGTGGGAGATGACTCCTGTTGCAGAAGTTCTGGCCCCTATATAAATAGATTTATTTTTACCACAGAGCCCACAGAGAACACAGAGATAACAATAATTATTTATTGGAAAAGCTATAATTTTTCTCTGTGTTCTCTGTGGGCTCTGTGGTAATTTTTAATTTTTCATCAGGGAAAGCCTAAGCCTCCCCTGACAAAACGATTAAAGACGGCGTTGGCCAGTTTTTAAATCGTATGAGATTTTTGGCACGGGCCTTCCTTGGTAGTACCATTCGGTTTTGACGACTTTGCCATCGACATAAGTAACGGATGGACCATGAAGTTGATCATCGAGCCAGGCGATCTCTTCAATGACAGTGTCTTGGTCGCGGTAGTGTTTTTCAACACCGTTCTTTTTTCCTTGGCTGTAAGGAACTTCCGCGTAACGTTCGCCATTTTTAAATGTTAGGGAAACACCTTCTTGTATGCCACCTCTCCATTGTTCGATGAATTCCGGTTCTCCTGCAGGGAGGAATGACTTTCTTTCTCCATGGGCTAGGCCATTTTTATAAAGGGCAATTTCTTTTGGATTGCCGTTTGGATGATAATTTGTTGTGGAGATCATTTGTCCATTTTCAAATTGGTCTGTTGAAAGAAGTTGACCGTAGATGTCGCGCACGAGGCGTGTGCCTTGGCCGTTATCGATGCGCGCTTCTATGTGATGTCCAGCAGTATAGTATTCACCTTTCATCAACCGGTCGTTAACAAATTCTTCGCGACTTTGAGGAGCGCCGCCTTCAAACCAGCGCGTGACAATCGTTTTTACGTTGTCGCCAAAGTGACTTTCTTGTTGTGGATTTCCTGCGCTATCAAATGTTGTTTCTTTGATTTTTGTTCCCTTGGAATAGGTTTCTACTTTTTCGACAACATTGCTATGAGGGAATGTATAAGTGATGTCCCCGTCGAGTTCACCGCCGCTAAAGGATTTTGTTACAATGACGCCATTGTCAAGAGTTGTAATGACTTGTCCGTACTGACCACGAGAGGACCAGTCTTCACGAGGAACGGTCACCCCATATTTGTGGACATAAGTTTCATCTATTACTTTGCAGCAGGGCGGTGTACGCGCGCATCCTGTTGCCACTATTGTTGTTAAAATCATCAATGCAAATGTCTGTTTTTTCATGGTTCGCTCCCAGAGTTCAAGTTCTATTCGAGATTAATCAATAAGCTACGCACTTTATCTGTAATCCGTGCATGTTCTTGGTCCACCGCTTCTTGTGCGATGGTTTTTGTTTTATCGCGGTAAACAAAACGGAAAGTTACATTTTTTATACCTTGACCCAGCTTAGCACTACGATAAATATCTAACACGTGGAAATCTTCTAAAAGAGTGGAATCGACATTTCTGATGACGCTAGAAACGCTTTCTACTGGTGTCTTCTCTTTCATCGTCAAAGTCCAATCGCGTTCAGAACCGGGAAAATTACATAATGGTTTCATCTTATGTTCATCGCGTCCAACAGAAAAGAGATCTTTCAGATCTACCTCTGCAAAAAACACACGCTGAGGGATGTCTAGACGCCGGATGATGGCGGGATGGATCTCTCCCATTGATCCGATTTCTAAGTCGCCCACAAAAATAGAGGCTTGTCTTCCTGTATGGAACACCGACTTTTGCGTGTTTTTATAGACCACATTAGAAACTGCAAATTCGCCAAGGAGATTTTCAATAATTCCTTTGATATCAAAAAAGTCAAGGGCGCGCGGCTTTTCATCCCAATGGTGCGGCACATTTTTTCCGGAAAGAACAATTCCTGCGACAGCTTCTTCGCGAAATTTTTCACCGTCTCTGAAGTGGACGCGGCCGACTTCAAAGCCGTGAATGTCTGTGTTTTGCCTGTCGTAATTCACTTTAACAACTTGAAGAAGCCCTGGCAGCATGGAGGTGCGTAGGCAGGACTGTTCGATTGAGGTCGGATTCATCACTTCCACTGTAAGAGAGTCTAGAGGACCGTCGCCATTGATGACTTGTAATGCGGAGGGACCGACAAGGTCACACGTCAGGAGCTCTTGTAATCCTTCGGAAAGCAGGCGCTGGCGGACTGCTCTTTCGAATAAAAAGACGGGGGCATGCGGACGTGTTGAGCTGTGGTAAGAAGGCGAAGCTAAAGGAATTTTATCGTATCCGTAGATGCGTGCAATTTCTTCGATCAGATCGACTTCAATGTTGACGTCGACACGAAATGTCGGAACAGTAACTGTGAACGTATCTTTGCTATCCCATTTGTAGTGAAAGCCTAGGCGACGAAAAATGCTTTCCATTTCTCCGATTCCTAGCTGCATTCCTAACAAACTATTAATTCTTGTCGCGCGGCACAAAATAATTTTCATCGGAAAATCGCATTGCTTAAGGTCGACCACTCCAGGAGCGACTGCGCCGCCAGCAATTTGTTCCATCAGCATTGCAGCACGGTCAAGGGCGTAGAGAACCATGTTGGGATCGGTTCCACGTTCGAAGCGGCGGGAGGCTTCTGTCAACATGGCGAGACGTTTGCTTGTTTTTCTTATTGCGCTGGGAAGGAAATAGGCGGATTCAATTAATACATTGACAGTCTGATTTGAGACTTCCGCATTTTGTCCTCCCATCACCCCTGCAATCGCCACAGGCTTTTGTTCGTCGCAGATGACCAGGTCGTCAGAATAAAGGACACGCTCTTTTCCGTCTAACGTAACGAAAACTTCTTGATCGTTTGCGTGGCGGACGACAATCTGTTGTCCTTTTAGAGTGTCAAAGTCGAAGGCATGGAGAGGATGGCCCAATTCCATCAACACATAGTTGGTGATGTCGACAATGTTATTGATTGGACGGATGCCGCAGGCGAGCAACCGATTTTGCATCCACTGTGGGGAAGGGGCTATTGTAACATTTTTGATGAGACGGCACGCGTAGCGTGGACATTCTTTTTCTGCTTTTACCGTGACCTTTACTTGTGAATCAATGGAAGGCGCTTCCGCTTCCTTGACAGCAACTTGTGGGTGGTGAAGAGGAGTTTCTGTCACGGCATGGAGCTCGCGCGCAATCCCCATCACATTCGCACAATGGTTAAGGTTCGGGGTCAATCCAATTTCGAAAATGGTATCAGAAAAGAGAGTGGCCACATCCGCACCTTCGGGAGTATCGGCATCAAATTCAAGGATTCCATCGTCTTCGTCGGAAAGTTTCAGTTCTTTACCTGAGCAGAGCATGCCACTGGACTCGACGCCGCGGATCTTTGACTTCTTAATTTTAAAGGTTTTTCCATCTTCTTCGGGGATGCTGGCTCCTATCTTAGCGAAGGCCGTCTTGATTCCTGGTCGGCAATTGGGGGCTCCGCAGACGACTTGGAACGTTTCTTGACCGTCGGTGACCGAAGCGACGCACAGCTTGTCCGCATTAGGGTGGGGTTCGGTTGTAAGGACTTTTCCTACGACGATATTGGTAAAATCCTGACCAACGGATTCGATTGCGTCGACTTCTAGTCCTGCCATCGTCAAAATTTTTGCAATTTGGATAGGCGGGAGGGGGGTATTTAAATATTCTTTAATCCAGCTTAAGGGAACTCTCATGTGTCAAACCATTTTATTATCGTTACTAAAGCCTAAAGAATACGACGAGAGCAATTTGAACTCAAGAAATTAGACACTCTTAATAAGACAAAAAATTATTTTATATATTCCTGTATTTTCATTATTCTTTTTTTTCGGTATAGTGTAGCAACTAAACACAAAAACCGGAGGATTTCCATGGTAACAGAACGTACCCTATCAATCATTAAGCCTGATGCTGTTGGCAAAAATTTCATTGGCCCGATCATTGCAAAATTTGAAGAAAACAGCCTTAAGCCTGTTGCGATGAAAATGGTTCACCTTTCCAAAGAACGCGCAGAAGGATTCTATGCTGTGCATAAAGAGCGCCCATTCTTCCAATCGTTAGTCGATTTCATGACAACAGGTCCTGTTTTGGTGATGGTATTGGAAGGCGACAACGCTGTCTTAAAAAACCGTGAGATCATGGGAGCGACCAATCCTGCGAATGCGGACCAAGGAACGATCCGTAAAGAATTCGCATCTAGCATCGAAGAAAATGCGGTTCATGGCTCTGACAGTGCAGAAAATGCACGCACAGAAATTTCTTACTTTTTCCAACCAGAAGAAATCTGCCCACGCAAGAGATAATCTAGGGTGTAATTTTTCGCATTAAGCGAAGCTTTCCTCCCTTCTAACTCTCTCCTCAACGGCTTATGGAGTGTGGTGACAAGTCACCGCTTTCATAGGCGTCGACAAGTCGATGCCTATGAAAGTTTGGAAAATTATTTAGCTAACCATAATCATGCTAATGTTCAATTCTAACGGTCTGAAAGACCGCGATCTTACAGCCTAGGTCGAAGCGAAGCGGAGGCCTAGGTAGGCAATCAAATAGTTTGAGGTCTGAAAGACCGGTATAGTGAATATAACCAAACCATTTACGCGCCGACCTATTGGTTTGATAATATTTATTTTATCAGTAACTATACCGGTCTTTCAGACCTCACATTGTTTACTGCTTTACCTAGGCCTCCGCTGCGCTTCGACCTAGGCTGTAGGATTGCGGTCTTTCAGACCGCCAGAGTTGAGTCTCATTATGGTTATGTTGACGGCTATTTAAAAAGCTGCCCAATCATTTTCCAAACTATAGTGCGGTGACAAGTCACCACACTCCATAAGCCGTTGGGGTGAGGTTTATACCGCTCGTGATTCAAAATCAAATTTTGAACCACGAACGGTATAGAAGGGAGGAGGTTATTTCTGTTAAATAAGATGACTTCTCTTCCATATTATTTTTATGAAACTTTTTTTTATCGATAATTTCGATTCCTTTACGTATAATATTGTGCAAGCGTTTCAGCAATTAGGCTGCGAAGTGCATGTGGTACGCAACAATGCGTTCACTGTTGCAGAGTGTGCCGACTTTGGTGCGGATGGCATCATCCTCGGTCCTGGTCCCGGAGCTCCTGCTGCAGCAGGGATTACTATTCCGTTAATACACGCATTACATTCTTCTGTTCCTCTTTTTGGTATTTGTTTGGGGATGCAGGCGATTGGCGCTGCCTTTGGCGGTGTTGTCATCCGTGCGCAGCAGCCTATTCACGGCAAAACAAGTCCTATTTTTCACGAAAATAAAGGGGTGTTTCACCGACTTCCCTCCCCTTTTTTGGCGACGCGTTACCATTCGTTAGTGATTGAAAAAGCCACATTGCCGAGATGCCTAGAGATAACGGCGGAAACCAAAGAAGGGGAAATCATGGGAGTGCGGCATCGTACTTTTTTTGTTGAGGGAGTGCAGTTTCATCCCGAATCGATTGCGTCGACGCATGGGCTTGCCTTATTTAAAAATTTTTTGTATTCTATAGAAACTTTTAAAAAGGAGAGAGTTAAATGTTGAAATTATTAATTACCTGTCTTGCCGGCCTACTTTTCACTTCTTGTAACACAACGGAGCAACATAAGGGTCCGTTAAATAAAGAGACCACACTTTCGATCATCAAGCCCGATGCTGTTCAAGGAAATCATATTGGAGAAATCATTCAGCAATTTGAGGCCAATCACCTTCGCGTTGCAGGGATTAAGATGGTGAAGCTGGACAGTGCGAAAGCAGGAAACTTTTATGCCGAGCATAAAGAGCGTCCTTTTTATCCTGAGTTGGTCAATTTCATGACTTCTGGACCGGTTGTTGTGGTCGTATTGGAAGGCGATGATGCGATTGCAAAAAATCGTGCGCTGATGGGAGCGACAAATCCAGCACAAGCCAGTGAAGGGACATTGCGCCGCCGTTTTGCGCGTACGGTATCGGAGAATGCGGTGCATGGATCTGATAGTGCGGATAGTGCGAAACGTGAAATTGCGTTTTTCTTTCCGCCGGCCGAATTATCCGAGCGTTTTAAAGAGTAAATGTTTCGCCTAAATAGTGACGACGTGCCTCCGGACTGTTGACCAGCTCGTCGACGGTTCCGGAGAGCAACACTTTTCCTTCGCGGACGATATAGCTGCGGTGAACAGCAGAGAAGATTTCGCGGGCATTGTGGTCGGTGATCAGGATGCTGATTCCTTTTTCGGAAAGAAGACGAATGAGTTGTTTGACTTCGTGAACGGAGATGGGGTCGATATTAGCAAACGGTTCGTCGAGAAGAAGGAACGTTGGTTTTGTGACTAGGGCACGGGTGATTTCGAGGCGACGACGTTCGCCTCCACTGAGAGCGATGGCAACCTTCTTTGCTAGCTTTTCCAGATGCAGCTCATGCAGAAGTTCTTCTAGACGCTGTTTTTTTTCTATGCGTGACAAGTCAAAATTTTCTAGAATACACAAAATATTTTCTTCGACTGTAAGGTAGCGAAAGACAGAAGGTTCTTGCGCGAGGTATCCCATCCCCATTCGGGCACGTTTGTGCATGGGAAGCTGGGTGACCTCTTGGTCGTGAAAAAAAACCTTACCACCATCGGGTTGGATCAATCCTATTGTCATGTAGAAGGCGGTGGTTTTTCCTGCGCCATTAGGACCGAGTAATCCGACGATCTCCCCTTCTCCTACGTGAAAAGAAAGGCCGTCGACAACTTTTCTTCCTCCATAGATTTTGACTAAATTTTTTACATCAAGGTGGCATTTTCGTTGAGGGCTATTAGACACTTAGAGAGCTCCTTCTTCCGATTCGAAGTTAAAACGTTTTTTTAATTGTTCTATCTCTTGTTCGACAAAGCGCAAACGAACATCTCCCATTCCATGAATCGCATGCTTTTTCATGACTTGATCGCGGACGACTTTAAAGGAAGGGGCGCTCATATTGATATTATTGACCTTGTCGTAGAAAAGGACACGCTTATTTTTTTTTGCCGTTAGGTGGGCTTCTTTGGAGTGGGGATGGATCTCAATGCGATCGGCGAGGGCGTACTGGGTGAGAGGATTGGAAAGCGTTTTGGGGTCATTAAATCGATTAATTAAGCGCACATTTCCTTTTAGAACAAGGAAAGAAGGGACGATGCTGGTTCCCTCTTTAGTGAAGTCGAATGTAAGGTGGTCGGAGAAGAGTTCGCCTAGGTCATCTTGGTAGTGAATTTGTGTACCGTCTGCTGGGCGATCGAGAGACAACTGTAAGGTGTGCATATCAAAATTGACATCGCCCGAGGTGGTAAGACGGTAGTTTAGCTGTTTTTCTTCGTCGAGACGTGTGATCGAGGTATTTCCTGTGATATTGACTTTTCCGAGCTGCTTTTGCTCCCCTTCTTTTTCAATGATGAGTTCCATCTGTTTATCCGTTAGCAGGGTTCCCACCCCTTTAATCGTGAGTTCCACCGCATCTTTTAAGAGCATTTTTCCTTCTGCATCTTCCCATCGCATCGACTCTGCAGAAAACAGGAGGGGATCAATTTCATGATGAGAAAGAGGGGGAAGTAGAGTGCCTTTTGGTGCGACAAACGCAAGGGTGCGGTCGGCCGTATGAATTTTGATCTCTTTGGCGTGGATGAGATCGCCCCTTTTATTTGATACCTTGCAATTTCCTTCTTCACGTAAAGAGAGAAAGACGATTTCTGCGGCGTCCTCCCCTTCCATTCGTTTGTAGTGGCAGCGATCGGCTGTGACGAGAAAATCTTGATTGTAGTTAACGGTGACATCTTCTTCTGTGTTGATATGGGCGATGCGGCTTTTAAAAGAAGTCGTATCGGCAAGGGGTTCGCGTGCGATGACAACTCCCATTTGACGACTTTTCATGATGACCGGAGTGGTGACTCCCCCTTTTTCGTGACAGAGGTCGGTATAGACAACATATTCTTCTGGCGAGTTCCCAGTGAATAGGCCTGTGAGAGCTTTGTAATTGAGATCTGCGATGCCACAGCAGAGCTGTCCTCCATCTTTCAATGTCAGTGTCACATTGTCTTTAATTTTAAGGGCGGCAAAACGCAGTTTTTTATCGTTTTCTGTTGGTGTCATGACCATTTTATTGGCGCAGATTTTTCCGAGTTCATGCTCGACCACCACACTGCCAGTAAGGGTGATGCGTTTTCCGTTATAATCGGCAAAAAGGGAATCGACCACCATCATTTCTTCTTGAGCAATTAGTGGTGCGGTAAAGAGAAGTAGGGCAATAAATATGCGGGACATTAAAAGCTCTCCGTTGGATGAAATTGTGCTTTAAGCTGGTAAGCTTTAAAATTTATTGTTTCTCCGGCGAGAGAAAATTCTACTTTTTGTGCAATCCCATTCATTAACTGTTTTGCGTTGATTGTGTTGCCTGTAAACTGATGTCCGGGCAATAAATATTGTGCGATTGTGGCGTGGCGTGCGACAAAAAGATCGGTGCTGTAATTGTAGGAAGCGCGTTTTGCTTCAAGTGTGCGCACCAATTGCATCGGCTGGAGGAGTGTCTCTTCTGTTTCGACATGTGCTTCGTTCTGCAAAGGATCTTTTCCTTTGAGATAGAAAAGCCCTTCTTTTGTTTTACTCACTTCACGCCCGTCGGGCAAGAGAAAAAAAAGCTCTTCTTGCATGTAGCACTGCACATCATTCATATTTTCTATAATTTGCAACTTTTCTTCATTTTGATTAAACACAAGCTCCGCATCCGCGCTCAACAATTCGAAGCGGACGCGTCCCTCTTTTTCCGTAAAAAAAATGTCTTTTCTTACATCGACACGCCCCTGACGGGCAACATAGGGCGATAAAGCACTTTCGCTCTGTCGCGCTGCTTGCGAGGCATTGACAAGGATATCGTATTCTTTTTTATCGGTTGCAGTCGGCAGCATCGCATAAAAGGATCCTACGATTATTCCCATGATCAAAACAAATACTGTCACAATGAGCCATTGGCGGCCAACGCGACGAGAATTGTTATGTTTTTTTGCTGGAATAGTCATTGATGACCTCGTAAAGGCGCACTAAAAGATCCAATAGCGCCGGCATTTCTTGAAGGTTCATCTGCGATGCCGCATCGCTTTTTGCTTTGTCTGGTGTGGGATGTGCTTCCATAAAAAGACAATCGGCTCCGGATGCAATTGCGGCACGCGCGAGGAGTCCGATGAATTCCCGCTGTCCTCCTGACGTCTCTCCAAGTCCTCCAGGAAGCTGCACAGAGTGTGTCGCATCAAAACAGACGGGAACGCCCATCTGCTGCATGATGGGAATGCTACGCATGTCACTCACTAGATTATTATAACCAAAAGTCGCGCCTCGTTCGACGAGAATGATTTTATTGTTGTTGCTTTCGATAATTTTATTGATCACATGTTGCATGTCCCACGGAGCCATAAACTGCCCTTTTTTTACGCTGACAACCGCGCCGCTTTCTGCTGCAGCAACGAGTAAATCCGTTTGGCGACATAAAAATGCAGGGATCTGTAGGACATCGCACACCTGGCCTACGCGACGGGCTTCTTCGGGAGAATGCACATCGGTCACAATAGGCACATCAAAGGCGCGTTTTACATTTTCTAAAATGCGCAGTCCTTCGTCGATACCGACTCCGCGAAAAGAATGGATAGAAGAGCGATTTGCTTTATCATAACTTGCCTTGAATAGGTATTGAATGCCACGCGCCTCGCACATCTCTTTCAATGCGGCTGCTGTCTGCATGCAAAGGGTTTCATTTTCGATGACACAAGGTCCGGCCATTAATGTTAGAGGACTTCCCTCTCCTATACTAAACCCTTCTTTAATTTTTACCGACCGCTTCATTCTATTATCCTTGTTATCTTTACAAATAAAAACAAGATACCATAGAGAGAAGATTTTCTCCGATCCTTATCGTAAAAAACAATAATTTTTATTTTAATTTAGGCTTTTTACCACTTACATAATGAACTAAACATTAACAGGTTAATTTTTATGTGGATAAAATAATGGCCCTCGATTACGATTATTGATAAGAGGTGTAACCTGTATTTACACCCCATAATTGTTTAGCTCATTCGAACCCATTAAATTCACAAAGGATCGAGCTATGAAAGAGTTTGTTGCTTATATCGTAAAAAACCTTGTTGACCATCCTGACAAGGTAAAAATTAATGAGATCGGGGGATCCCAAACACTAATCATCGAACTTTCTGTCGAAAAATCCGACATTGGTAAGATCATTGGCAAAAAAGGGAAGACAATCAACGCCATTCGTACATTACTAATGTCCGTTGCAAGCCGCAATGGAATTCGTGTGAACCTTGAAATTCTAGAAGACGGCGAACAACATCCAGTTCGAGAAGAGTCAATAGAAGAGTAAGAGGGGAACGGACTGAGTAGGATTCGAACCTACGACCACCCGCTTAGAAGGCGGGTGCTCTATCCACTGAGCTATCAGTCCTTGGATAAGCTATCATCCTACTTTTTTTCGTCCTTAATTTCAAGAAGAAAACTTCTAAATCCATCATCCTTCCTTATTTCTTATGACACTTGTATTTTTAGGGGTCGGAGGGAATGCCTCCGACACCACCCACCTGATTTTTTCTGCCTATGAAGCGATTGCCGCTCTGCCTGGAGTCGACACATTCGAATATTCCCAGCTTTATGTGACCTCCCCTGTGAGCACGATTCCTCAACCCGATTTTTTGAATAGCGTCATTCGTTTAACAACGTCATTGACTGCTGAGCAGTTGCTAGATGCATTACAAAAAATTGAAAAAGAGCTAGGAAAAGTTCCTAAAGGAAAGGAAGAGCCGCGTCCTATCGACCTTGACATCTTATTGTTTGGGGAAGAGCAGCATCAGACAGAAAGGTTAACTGTTCCTCATCCTCATTGGAAAGCGCGTTTGTTTGTGCTTACTCCTTTATCAGAATTGACAGAAGAAGTGAAGATTCCTGGAGAGCAAGTGTTTAACGTAAAAAAATATCTTGTCAATTTTGAAAATAGACATAATGAGCGTGTGAGAGTTAAGGCGACGGGTAGATTACACAAGTGAAATCAAGAATCGGTTTTTAAGCGATGTGAAAGCTCCAGTTAATTTACCACATCATCATTCTTAATATTATTTTATGCCGGATATTATTTTATGCCGGTCTTTCAGACCTCAAATTATTTACTACTTTACCTAGGCCTTCGCTACGCTCCGACCTAGGCTGTAAGATCGCGGTCCTTCAGACCGCCTTTTTAAGAAGAAACCTAGAGACCGAGGTCCTCGCTCTTTAGGCTCTGTGTTAATTACAACTCTAGCAGGAAGGTAACCGGGCCATCGTTGACCAGGTGCACCTGCATGTCGGCACCAAATTGTCCTGTTTGCACGTCGCCTGTCGCTGCTTTTACTTCAGATACAAATTTCTCGTAGAGTTCTTTTGCTCCTGAACCCGACATGGAGTCGACAAAAGCGGGACGACGTCCGCCCATGCAATTGCCATACAACGTAAATTGACTAACAACAAGAACAGCCCCACCGACATCCTTTAGAGCGAGATTCATTTTTCCGTCGGTATCTTTAAAGATACGTAAGTTGATGAGCTTTTGAACTAACAACGCGGTGGTCTCAGAAGTGTCATCCTTGTGAATCCCAAGAAAGACTAACAGTCCTTTTCCAATTTTTCCACAAACAACTCCATCCGCTTCGACATGGGCCGAAGAGACACGTTGGATCAATATCCGCATGTTCAGCTCTCTTTTTTACCAAGTAACTCGACATAGGAAGCAAAGTCAGCAGGAAAGGGGGCAATAAAGGTCATCTCAACTCCCGTGATAGGATGGGCAAAACGCATTTCTCGTGCATGCAGAAGCTGTCGTGTCGCTTTAAAGCGCTCGTTAGTCTGCGTATTGCCATACACGCTGTCTCCCAGCACAGGAGTGCCGCGGTGGCGCATGTGGACGCGAATTTGATGGGTTCTTCCTGTCATCAAAATGACCTTCACTAGACTTAACTTCTCATTGCTGCCCAGAGATTCAAACGCAGTAATCGCTTCCCTCCCCCCTTCTTCTACCACAGCCATCATTTTGCGATGGATGGGATGACGTCCGATGGCAGCGTTGATCGTTCCTGTTCCTGGATTCCCCACGCAGACTGTCCAATACTCTTTGTAGATTTTGCGTTCGGAAAACATTTCGACAAGCTTTTGGTGGGCGCGAACAGTTTTTGCTGCGACGAGGACTCCAGAGGTTTCTTTGTCGAGACGATGAACGATCCCTGGACGGATCTCCCCTTCTCCAAAGGCAGCATCAAGGGCTTTACAATGAAACAATAACGCGTTAACAAAGGTGCCGTTCCAATTCCCTGGTGCGGGATGTACAACCATTCCTGCGGGTTTATTGACGACGAGGATCTCTTTGTCTTCGTACAAGATCTCTAAAGGAATATTTTCTGGACGTAGATCAAGCTCTGGTGTGAGGAGAAATTCGACTTCAATTTCGTCCCCTTCTGTGGGCTTTTCTCGCTTTTTAATGCGTGCACCGTTGAGGAGAACGCATCCCGATTCGATTAGGTATTGAAAATAGGTTCGAGAACGTATTTCTGCATAGCGCTGAGCTAAAATTTTGTCGATGCGTACGCCTGCTTCTTCTGCAGTGACGATAATGGTATCCGGCTGTTCTAAAGGGGGCATAGTTATTTTTGTGAGGGTGTAGAGGAGTGGAGGGGAAAAAGTTCTAATGGAATAGATTCACACGAGTGATCGGGAAATATTTTAGTCAACAGACTATAAATATTTACTTCGATAAGTTTGAGCTGAGCTAGCGGAGCTTTTATTCCGACTGCTTTTGCAAGGTAAGAAGTATCTTTATAGCGAATTTCTTGTAGGTAGTCGTCGCTGCTATTAATAAATAATGCGCGAAGTGCGGGATCGACATGTTGTAAGGAGGAAAGATGGCCTTCATTTAGAGGAAAGCCCAGATAAAGGGAGACTGTCGGAAATGCCACTGATTAGCGTCCTTGTGCTTGACGCGTTCCTTCGCGAATGATTTGTTTCAAACGTTCGGTTGCACGCTTCGATTGGTTGATAATGTTCGTTGCAATGCCTAACATCATGGCATCATATACTTGTGGAGCCTTTTCTTTCAAGTCTGACATATTATTGACTGTAGTCGCCGAATTGACGGTATTTGCTGACTGTTGGGAGGCATCTGGATTAAATGCAGGAGTTGGTGTTGTGGCAGGAGTCGTGCCAACGGAGGTGACAGGTTCAACAGCGCCTTGGTCTTGTGGACTGGACATAATACAACCTTTGGTATAGTACCTTATTATTATAATACCACATCCTCATTAAATGCGCAATTTATCGTGAGAAGGCTATTTTTAAAGAATTGATAAACCTTGAAAAGTATTTATACACAAGTGAATTCAAAAATTGGCTTTTTGAGCATGTCAAAGCCCCGGGATTGACCGATCGAAAGTCGGTTCATATTATTAATATTAAACGACTTTCGATCGGTCAATCGCGGGAGCTTTCACATCGCTTAAAAACCGATTCTTGATTTCACTTGTGTATATCTATCGAATTCGGATTGACCGAGGGCTTCTCGGACGAGGTCCAGAGAGTACCCTTTGCGGAGGAGGGAGCCGATGATTTTATTGCGTTCTTTGGCGTCTTCGAGGTTTTTGCTTCGGTAGCGCGTAGTGAGTATTTTTTGGATGGCTTCTTTTTGGGCATCGGTCCCCAATTCTTCAATTGCATCGCTAATTGTTTCGTCGGAAAAACCTTTTAGCTGCAGTTTTTGGCGGATTGTGGCCGGACCTTGCTTGCGCGATATTTGTCCTTTGACGTAGCCGGCAAGCCATTTTTCGTCGTGGAGGTATCCATATTCTGCGCAGGCAGCGACGACAGCTTTGCAATTGTGTTCCGACACCAATTTTTCTTTTAGCATCTTTTCTATTTCATAGGCGGTGTATCCGCGCATGGAGAGACGCTTTAGAGCATACTTTAAGGCGAGTGATTTTTCTGTTTCTTCAAAGGTGGTAAGGAATTCGTCTTTATCCGAAAAGAGAGCAGGAAAAGAAGGGCGTTTTCCAAAGATCCATGTATGCACATCGCACCAATAGTCGTCGTCTAGTTGAAGAGTCAGTGCGTCTTTGTGCTCTTCGCTAGGAACGAAGCAGACCTTCACGAGACCTCTTTTTTGGAAGGAGTTTCGTTGGGTTTAATGACTTTAATTTTTTTGACTTGGCGGCTGGCGATGCGAATGCCTTTCGCGCTGACACCTTTGATGAGTGCCTTATCAAATTCAAATAATCCTTTTGCAATCTTTTGGTGCGGCTTGGGGATGTAAAGAATTTCTAACGACTCGCCTGGCTGTGTCGAGATGTATTGAAGATCCATTCCTTCTTCCATAAAGGTGTAGGCGCGATCGATGAGAAATTTGCTGACGACAAAGCGTTTTGCGTAGCAGAAGTTTGTTTTTGGATCGCGGTAAGCGACATTGAATACTGTTTTTTTGTCGGCGACGCCTGCGAAGACTACTTTGCTGTCGTTAGTGTTGACATATTGTTTTTCGGGGATGTTGATCACTTTGAAAGAGCCATCGCGGCACATGATAAGAAGTTTATCAAAGTTTGTGCATTCAAAGGAGACATCGCTGACGACTTTTGTTCCGACGAATCCCGCTTTGGGGTCGAATCCGACCTTGATTGCACGTGTTTCGATGGCACGCATGTCAATTTGTTCAATTTGGCGGACTTGTGTGCGACGAAGGAACTCTTTGCTGTGCGTCTTGATGAGATCGCGGAGGTAGTTGATACAATATTTTTTAATATTTTTCAGTTCTTTTTCGATTCCGATCAGCTTTTGTTCGATTGCGGCGACTTCCTCTTGGTTTTTATCGAGGTCGAAGCGAGAGATGCGGCGGATAGGAATGTTGAGTAAGCGTTCGCGGTCATCATAAGTAGGGATGCGCAAGAGTTTTTTGTGAAACGGTTCTAAGCTTGCTTCTACTGTGGCGTGAATTTTATCGTAGGATTTGATGTCTTCGATTTTTTTGTAGAGACGATTTTCAATGAAAATTTGTTCGAGCGTCTTTTGGAAGATTTTTTCGCTGAGAGTGTCGCGTTCGATTTCAAGTTCGCGGCGTAGATAGTATTGAAGTCTTTCGACATTGGAACGTAAAATTTCATCGACATCGGTTTCGATCGGAAGATTGTCTTTGATGACGACCATTTGTGAGGAGAGAGAGACTTCGCACTCTGTGTAGGCGTAAAGGGCTTCTTCCAAGTCTTGTGCGTAGACGCCGCGGGGCATCCTAATTTCAATTTCTACTTTTTCTGCGGTGTAATCGTTGATGGATTCAATTTTTATCTTACCACGCTTTGCCGCTTCGTCGATGGAGCGAATCAATGATTCCGTTGTGGTGCCGTAGCAGATATCGCGGATGACAATTGTTTTCGGATCGGCAACGTCGAGTTTCACACGCAGTTTGATCTTGCCGCGCCCTTTTGCGTATTCGGAGGCGTCCATGACCCCGCCTGTTAGGAAGTCAGGCAAGATTGTAAAAGGCCGTTCTTCGAGGATGGCAATTTCTGCTTCTAAGAGTTCGATGAAGTTGTGAGGAAGGATCCGTGTGGCCATTCCAACAGCAATCCCTTCGGCGCCTTGCATGAGGAGCAAAGGAATTTTTGCGGGCAATAGGACAGGTTCAACGTTACGGCTGTCGTAGGAAGGGATTGTCTCAGTGAGGTCCGGATTGAACATTGTCTCGATTGCAAGAGCAGAAAGCCGCGTTTCAATGTAACGGGCAGCGGCGGCGGAGTCCCCTGTGTAGATGTTACCAAAGTTTCCTTGCATATCAAGGAGGAAGCCTTTATTTGCAAGGTTGACCATTGCTTCGGTAATGGGTGCATCGCCATGAGGATGCAGTGCCATTGTTTGGCCGGCGGCGTTGGCGACTTTATGCAATTTTCCGTCGTGCATTTTCCATAAGGTGAAAAGGATACGGCGTTGGACGGGCTTAAGACCATCAACGATGTTGGGGATGGCACGTTCGAGGATCACATACGAGGCGTATGTGATGTAGTTGTGTTGCATGACCTGCTTGATGTCTTTCATAACCCTAGTTACTCTTGGATTTGATTTTTTAGGAGGGCGACTTGGCGCTGTGCCTCTTGATCTTCGTTAATCAAGTTTTCCATGATAAACTTTTTCCGTTCGGGGGTATTTTTCCCCATGTAGAATTCAAGGGTCGGCTTGATGTCGGAAAACATGTTAACCGTGATGGGGATCAATCGAATATTTTTATCGATAAACTGTTTAAATTCTGAGGGTGAAATCTCTCCTAGCCCTTTAAAGCGTGTGACTTCGACGCCTTTTTTAAGCAGTTTAACGGCTTTATCGCGTTCTTCTTCGGAGTAGCAATAGAGCGTTTTTTCTTTATTGCGCACTTTAAACAGTGGGGTTTCCAAAATATAGAGGTGCCCATTAAGAACCAGTGATTCGAAGTAGGTGAGGAAAAAGGTGATCAAAAGATTGCGGATGTGCATTCCGTCGACGTCAGCATCGGTTGCTAAGATGACTTTATTATAGCGCAGGTTTTCGATGTCGTCTTCGATGTTGAGGGCGCTCATCAGGTTGAACATCTCTTCGTTTTTATAGAGCTGGTCGAGCTTCATCCCAAAGACGTTCAACGGCTTTCCACGAAGGGAGAAGACTGCTTGGACCAGCGGATCGCGCGAGGCAACGATCGATGCACTGGCGGAATCCCCTTCCGTCAAGAAGATCATTGTCTCTTCTGCTTTCGTATGTTTATCGACCAGATGGTATTTGCAGTCGCGCAGTTTAGGAATTTTAAATGAGATCTTTTTCTGTTTATCTTTCGCTTCTTTCTTTACTGCAGCGAGGTCGCGACGGAGTTTTTCGTTAAAGGCGATGCGGTCGATGATGTGCTTTGCTGTTTCCGGATTTTTGTAAAGAAGATTGCTGACTGCATCTTTGACCTCTTGGACGAGAGGAGCACGGATGTCGGTATTACCCAGCTTGTTCTTTGTTTGCGATTCAAAGATAGGATCCTTTACCTTAATGAGGATTGTCCCAAAGATTCCTTCGCGGACGTCGACCCCTTGAAAATTCTTCTTTGCGAATTCGTTAACCCCTTTCAGGATTCCTTCACGGAAGGCCGAGAGGTGGGTTCCTCCGTCCGAAGTGTATTGTCCGTTCACGAAAGAGAAGTAGCTTTCTCCGTAGCTGTGCGTATGGAGAAAGGCGAACTCTAGCTGCTTGCCACGGTAGTGGAGTGGTTCGTATAAACGGTCTTCGGTTTTCACTTCTTCGCTAAGAAGATCGAGTAACCCATTTTCTGATTCAATGACGTCGCCATTATAGTGAAGCTTGAGACCCGTGTTTAGGTAGGCGTAATGCCAGAGACGGCGGCGGATGAATTCGTCATTATAACGATAAGTTTTAAATATTTCCTTATCAGGAATAAACTCAACAAAGGTTCCGTTCTTCTCTGTGGTCTTTCCTTTCTTTTCCTTAACAAGCTTTCCTTGAGAGAATTCCGCTTGTACATATGACCCATCCCGATGGCTGCGCACAAGAAAATATCCAGACAGCGCGTTGACGGCTTTCGTTCCCACTCCGTTAAGGCCGACAGAAAACTGAAAAACGTCGTCATTGTATTTTGCACCCGTGTTGATTTGGCTGACACATTCCAGCACTTTGCCCAAAGGGATGCCACGGCCGTAGTCGCGGATAGTTATCTTCCCCTCTTCAAAGTCGACAGCAACCTCGATTTTATTGCCGTTATGCATGATAAATTCATCGATACTGTTGTCGATGACTTCTTTCAGCATCACATAAATACCGTCGTCCGGATGCGAGCCATCGCCTAAACGGCCGATGTACATGCCTGAGCGTAAACGGATATGTTCTAGGGCGTCAAGGGTAAGGACGCTACTTTCATCGTAATTTTTAGCCATATCTACACATTAAAGAACAAAAAAAACAGGTTATCGTCTATAGAATAGTCATAACACACAAAAGAAAAAAGGGAAATTAATGGACCATCACACCTTTTTCCATGACCAAACCATCCTAATCACTGGTGGGACAGGGACTTTCGGCAGAGCATTAGCGCGGCGATTATTAACAGAAAATGATTGTAAAAAGGTCATTATCTTTAGCAGAGATGAATGGAAACAGTGGGAAATGCGCGAGTCGGATCCGATTTTTAACCATCCAAAAATCCGTTACTTCTTAGGAGATGTTCGCGACTTACCCCGCCTTAACCGCGCATTTAGCGAAGTCGACTACGTCGTTCATGCAGCAGCACTCAAGCAAGTCCCTGCAGCTGAGTACAATCCGACCGAATTCATCAAAACAAATGTCATCGGCAGCATGAACATCATCGAAGCCGCCCTGAATGCCGGTGTCAAAAAAGTGATCGCCTTATCGACCGACAAAGCCTGCTACCCCGTCAATCTCTATGGGGCAACGAAGCTGTGCGCAGATAAACTATTCGTCAATGGCAACTCGTACGTAGGCAAACGCGGCTTCCCTCTCTTCTCTGTCGTCCGCTACGGAAATGTGTTAGGTAGCAGAGGAAGCATCCTTCCCATGTGGATGAAAGCTGTCAAAGACGGCGCACAGACACTGGCCATCACCGACGATGCGATGACACGCTTCTGGATCACCACAGAAGAAGCCGTGACCTTTGTCATCCACTCTTTCCTACGTGCACGTGGAGGCGAAATTTTTGTGCCAAAAATTCCTAGCATGCGCATCGTCGACCTCGCCGATGCCATTGCCCCCGGCGTGAAACGCGTCATCACAGGGATCCGTCCCGGCGAAAAATTGCATGAGATGATGATCAATCCCGAAGATGCCCGCCACACTCTCGACATTGACGACCACTATGTCATTGTACCCGAAGCATATGCCGACACAGAGCATATGGTCCGCTTCATGGAAGGACGAGAAGGACGAAATGTCCCCGCAGGATTCGCCTACACCTCCGACGCGAACACGCAGTGGATGACTCCTGACGAGCTCAAAAAAACAGTCAAAACGATGCACTCTATTTTTTAGAAAAATGACAATAACGACCCCAAGGACCTTAAAGACGCCTTTTTTTCGTGATTAAGGTCGTTATTGTCGTTTTTCTCTTAATCTTTTTATTTTCTCCTTTTTGAAAAAAATAACCAATACTGTATAAATCTTATTTTAGCATCGAACCAGGACGACACGGCATGCAAGTAGGTGTGATCGGCATTAACCACAAACTCGCAAATCTGAACCTTCGCGAAACGTTAGCAAAAATTTGTGTGCGTCGCTTTGGGGCGGGATGCGCCATCCATCCTGATCATGCATGGATCCTACTTTCCACGTGCAATCGTACGGAGATCTATTTTTCTTCCGACGACCTCGCAGCAAGCCACACCTACATTTTAAATATTTTGAGAAATGATGCACAGACTGAGTTTGAGCAGATGCTCTATTCTTTTTTCCATTTCGACTGCTTTCTACATCTTGCCCGCGTCACCTCCGGGCTCGACAGCGCCATTGTCGGAGAGACTGAAATCCAGGGACAAGTAAAGCTCGCTTATGAGTACTCCTGCACCTATACACAGCTGCCTGCTTCCCTTCATTTTCTTTTCCAAAAAAGCCTTAAAATAGGAAAACAAGCCCGCGCAGAATTGCCGACCGGAAGAGGTATTCCCAACTTGGAACATGCCATTTTAACGACAGGACGCTCGCTTTTTCATCAGATGAAAGACAAAAAAATATTGTTTGTGGGAGCGTCCGCAATCAACCTAAAAATTCTACACTTTCTAAAAAGTAAAGACTTTCAGCAAATCACTCTTTGCAATAGAACCACAAAAACAGCAGATGAACTCGCCACAAAATACCAACTGAGTACCCTTCCATGGAAAGATCTCGATCAGTGGCATGATTTTGATTGGGTAATTTTTGGAACGAAATCCTCAGAATACTTACTAAAAAAAGAAACGCTGCCAAAAGAATATGTCAGCAAGAAACTTGTCATCGACCTGTGCGTTCCACGTAATGTCGATCCTCAACTCGGACACAATCCACACATCACTCTTGTCGATATCGATGAAATCAACGCGTTATTGAAAAACAGAAAAAAAAGGATGACGCAGTTTGTCAAAAAAGCAGAGACTCTCGTCAACACTTCGACAAACACACAATTCACCCTTTTCTTAGAAAAGCGTCGCCTAAATGCACGCACATGCGCCACACCAAACTACCGCCAAGGATAGCGTTAGTTCAGTATGGCAG